>JAYTRE010000074.1:0-4961 GCA_043746395.1 Pseudonocardiales bacterium | reverse complement strand
GGCGGCCACGGCTCCCCGCTCAGACGGCGAGGACCTGCTTGCCGTCGTACTGCCCGCAGTTCGCGCAGGCCGTGTGCGGCAGCTTCAGTTCGGCACAGGCGCGGTTGGGGCAGGGCGTGAGGGTCGGCGCTGTCGTCTTCCATTGCGAGCGCCGGGCCCGGGTGTTGCTGCGCGACATCTTCCGCTTCGGAACGGCCACGTCGTTACTCCTGACTCATCGAGCTGTCGGCTGCCCGGTGGGGGGCGGCCTCGGGTGCCGTGTCGGCGCCCTGCGCCGCGTCGGTGAACGCTGCGAGCGCGGCCCAACGCGGGTCGAGCATCTCGTGCGTGTGATTGCCCGGCAGGTCGTCGACCCGCAACCCGCACGTGGGGCACAGGCCGCCGCAGTCGGGCCGGCACAGTGGCGTCCAGGGCAAGCTCAGGACGACCACGTCACGCACCACCGGCTCGATGTCGAGATAGTCCCCGACGATCCGGCGGACCTCGCCCTCCTCGGTCGTCTCCTCGGTGACGCTGTCCGGGTAGGCGAACAGCTCGCAGAGTTCGACGACGAGTTCATCGGTCACCGGGTCGAGGCACCGCCCGCACTCGCCGCGAAGCGAACCGGTAACCGTGCCCGTCACGAGGACACCTTCGGTCACCGACTCGAGCCGGACGTCGATTGCGAGCGGAGCACCTTGCGGCACCCCGATGAGGTCGGATCCCAGCCCCGCAGGCGCGGGAACACTACGCCGGTACTCCCGCATCGAGCCGGCCCGCCGGCCCAGCTCCCGTGCGTCGAAGACGAACGGCGAGCGCGGGTCGGCATGACGCCGGCCGAACGGGTTCGGTGTGGTGTTCTCAGGCATACGACAATGGTCTCTGACCTGGTTGAGGCCGTGGGTCAGCCTATCCGAACCGGCCCCCAGCCCGAAATCAGGGCCCGTCGGCGTGGGCTGCCGCGCCCCGGGCGCTCCGTTCGGCAAGGGCCACCCGGCCCTGCTCGGCCGTGCTCGCGGCGCGGGTGAGCGTGGCGGCCAGCTCGGCGAGGGTGCGATCGGCGTAGGCCTCGGCGTCACGGGCGAGCTGCTCGGCGTACCGGTCGGCCTGGGCCCGGGTGTCATGGGCATAGCGGTCAGCCGCGGCGCGAACCTCGCGGTCATCCCGCTCCGACTCCGCACGCAGAGCTGCTGCCGCCTGGGCAGCGGCCTGGTGAATGCCGGTAGCGGACACGAGCTGTGCGTGCTCGGCCCGGCCGGCCGTGACGATCTCGTAGGCCTGCACTTCGGCCGCGGCGATGAGCTGATCGGCGCGGTGGGCCGCGTCGGCCAGGATCGTGTCGGCGTCCGCGGTGGCCTGCTCGCGGGCGCCCGACGCCTCGGCGTAGGCGTCGTGTAGCAGGGCGTCGCGGCCGGCCATCACCCGCCGCGCCTCCTCCATGTCGGCCGGCATGACCTCGCGCAGCGCGTCCAGCAGGTCGAGCAGCCGCTCGCGCGGCACGACGCAGGAGGCGGACATCGGCATGGTGCGGGCCGTCTCGACGAGCTCGACGAGCTCAAGCAGCAGCTCGTCGGTTCGATGCAGCGCCTGACCGGTCATCGTGGCCCCCTACTGGCCGGTGGAACTCCGTCCGACGAGTCGTTTGAGGACGCTCGGGGGGACCAGCGCCGACACGTCCCCACCCCACTTCGCGATCTCCTTGACCAGGCTAGAGGCCAGGAAGCTGTATTCCGGGTTGGTCGGCATGAACAGGGTGTCGATTCCGGCCAGGCCGCGGTTCATCTGCGCCATCTGCAGCTCGTAGTCGAAGTCGCTGATCGCGCGCAGACCCTTGACGATGACCGGGATGTCGTGGTGCTTGCAGTAGTCGACGACCAAGCCGTGGAAGGTGTCGATGCGGACATTGCCGTACTCCTCGGTGCCCTCGACGAGCATGTCGCGACGCTCGTCGACGCTGAACAAGCTGGACTTGGCCTGGTTGATGAACACGGCGACAACGACCTCGTCGTAGAGGTGGGCTGCCCGACCGATGATGTCGAGATGGCCGTTGGTGACGGGGTCGAACGAGCCGGGGCAGACCGCGCGCCGGACGCGGGCCGTCGAACCGGCAGGGGGTGCCACGAAGGCAGGCGTTGTCATCGTCGGCGACCGTACCAAAGCACGCCCTCGCCGTAACGCTTGTCCTTGACGGCGTCGATCCCGGCCGGCCAGGGCGGTTCGGTGCCCCGGGCTGAGCGCTCGATCACCACGATGCCTTCGGGCGCCAGCCACCCCGGCGCGGTAAGCGAGGCCAGCAGTACCGCGAGGTGCCCTTCGCCCAGGGCGTAGGGCGGGTCGGCGAAGACGAGGTGGTACGGCTCGTCGGCCCCCCCGCCGAGGAGGTAGGTGGCGGCCAGCCCGCGGTGCACCTCCGCGCCGGGCAGGCCGACCGCCGTGACGTTGTGGCGCAGCGTCTCGCAGGCGGCATGGCCGGATTCGACGAACGTCGCCGCGGCCGCCCCCCGCGACAGAGCCTCGAGACCGACCGCCCCGGTGCCGGCGAACAGGTCGAGGACCCGGGCTCCTTCGATATCCAGCAGGGCGGCGAGCGAGTTGAACAGCGCCTCGCGAGCCCGGTCCGAGGTGGGCCGGGTGCCGTGCGGCGGCACGGCGAGGCGGCGTCCTTTCGCGCGGCCGGCCACGATCCGCGGCATCAGCCGCTCACGCCTTCTCCAGATACTCGGCGCGCTCGTCGGCGACGAGCAGGGCGACCTCCGCGGCGAGCAGCGGGTACGCGGCCAGCTGCGGGTCGGCGCCGACGAGATCGCCAGCCTCCTCCCGGGCCTGTCCGATGAGCTCCTCGTCGCGCAGCAGGGACAGCAACCGCAGTTGCCTGCGCCGCCCGGACTGGGCCACCCCGAGAACGTCACCTTCGCGGCGCTGCTCCACGTCGAGACGGGCCAGGGCGAAGCCGTCAGTGGTGGCCGCTACCGCCTCGAGACGCTGCCGCGCCGCGGAGCCGTCGGGCGCGTCGGTGACGAGCAGACAGATGCCAGCCGCGGGGCCCCGGCCGATGCGCCCGCGCAGCTGGTGCAGTTGGGACACCCCGAAGCGGTCAGCGTCCAGGACCGCCATGACCGAGGCGTTCGCGACGTCGACACCCACCTCGACGACGGTGGTGGCGACGAGCACGTCGAGGCGGCCCGCGCTGAACTCGACCATCGTGCGATCCTTCTCCTCCGGCAGTAAACGACCGTGAAGTGGCGCCAGCCGCAGTCCGCTCAGCGGCCCGTCGGCGAGCATCGTGAAGACGTCGGTGAGCGCGAGCGGCGGCCGGCGCCCCGCAGCCTCCTCCTCGGGCAGGTCGAGATCGGCCAGCTCCGCCTCGTACTCGCCGAGGTCGGCACCGATGCGGGGACAGACGACGTAGGCCTGGCGTCCCGCGGCAACCTCCTCACGGATGCGCTGCCACACCCGGTCGAGCCACGCGGGCTTCTCCCCGATCGGCACGACGGTGGTCGAGATCGGCGACCGCCCGGCGGGAAGCTGCGCCAGCGTCGAGGTGTCAAGGTCGCCGAAGACCGTCATCGCGACCGTTCGCGGGATCGGTGTGGCGGTCATGACGAGCAGGTGGGGGGGTTGTTTCGCCTTACCACGCAGGGCATCGCGCTGTTCGACGCCGAAGCGGTGCTGCTCGTCGACCACGACCAGGCCCAGGTCGGCGAAGCTCACCTGGGCCTGGATCAGGGCGTGCGTTCCGACGACGATGCCGGCGGCGCCCGAGGCCGCGTCGAGCAGCGCCGCCTTGCGCGCGGCGGCCGGCAGCGATCCGGTGAGCAGCGCGACCCGGGTGCCGACCTCGGCGCCGCCGAGCAGGCCGGCGTGCGCGAGCGGACCCAGCATCGCCTCGATCGTGCGGGCGTGCTGAGCGGCGAGAACCTCGGTCGGTGCCAACAACGCTGCCTGCCCGCCCCCGTCCACGACCTGCAACATGGCCCGCAGCGCGACGACGGTCTTGCCGGAGCCGACCTCGCCTTGCAGCAGCCGGTGCATGGGATGTTCCCGCGCCAGCTCCACGGACAGCACCGCACCGATCTCGACCTGTCCGGCCGTGAGGGTGAACGGCAGCCGGGCGTCGAACGCGTCGAGGATCGCGCCCTCCAGCACCGGCCGGGGCGTGGCGGGGTTGGCCGCCGCAGCGGCTCTGCGCTGAGCCAGGGCCAGCTGCACGCCGAGCGCCTCGTCCCACTTCAACCGGCGCTGCGCCGCGTACCAGTCCTCGCGCGACTCCGGGCGGTGCACCGCCCGGATCGCGGTATCGAAGTCGAGCAGCCCGCGCCGGGCGCGGAGGTCGGCGGGCAGTGGATCGAGGAGCGGGTCGAGCATGCTCAGCACGTGCTTGACGGCATTCGCGATCGTCCAGGTGCGCACGTCCTTTGTCGCCGGGTAGACGGGAATGAGCGCGCCGACGAACTCGTCGGCCTCGTGCCCCTCGAGCGGATCGCCTTGCAGCAGCAGGTATTCGGGATGAACCAGCTGGCGGGTGCGGTTGAACAACCCGACCCGGCCGGAGAACAACCCCTGCACGCCGGGCTGCAGTTCCCGGTCCCGCCAGGTGTTGCGCCGGCCGAAGAAGACCAGGTTGAGGGTGCTGCGGCCGTCGCCGACCACGGTCTCCAGTCGGACGGTGTTGCCGTAGCCCTTCACGCTGGTGCGGATCACCTCCGCGAGCACCGTGACGTCCTCGTCGACGCGCAGGGCCGAGAGGTCGGTGAGATCGCCGCGCTCGGCCAGCCGGCGCGGGTAGTGGCGCAGCAACCCGCCGGCCGTCGTGACCGCGATGCCCTTCTCCAGTGCCTTGGCGGTGCGTCCCCCGACGAGCTCGGCCAGGCGGGTATCCAGGTCGGTCATTCCACACCGATGATCAGGAGCTGGTCCGACTGGCCACCTGCGTAGACGTTGACGTCCGTCAGGGGCGCCCGGTCCCGCACGTGCCCGGCGAT
>JAYTRE010000073.1:0-5424 GCA_043746395.1 Pseudonocardiales bacterium | reverse complement strand
GCCCATCGCCGCGCTGATCCGAGCCCAACAGTCCTCCGATCCGGACGCGATCGTGGACACCCTGTCTAGTGCCGTCGCCACCATCGGCGGCAGCGACGTGGTGCTCTATCTCGTCGACTACGCCCTTGAGGTGCTCATGCCCCATCCCGACGACGTCCCCCACGGCGAGCCACCTGGAATCGCTGCGGTGGACGGCACCATGGCCGGGCGCGCCTTCGTCTCGCTGGCGCCCACAGCCGCTGAGCGCGAGGACGGCTGGCACGTGTGGGTACCTGTCACCGAGCGAGCGAACCGGCTCGGCGTGCTGTCGATGACGCTGCCGAGCTGGGATGCAGACATCGAGTTCTTCTGCACGGAACTGGGTTTCGCGGCCGCGCACCTGGTAATCGCCAGCGCCCAGTACACCGACCTGCCGCATCTGCTGCGGCGACGCCAGAACCTGGACCTGGCCGCGGAGATGCAGTGGTCGCTGCTGCCGCCGCTGGCCTTCGCCGCCGCGGGAACGACCGTCGCGGGCCTGGTCGAACCGGCCTATGAGGTGGGCGGGGACTGCTTCGACTACGCCCTCAACGGGGGGATGCTGGATCTGGCGATCTTCGACGCGGTCGGGCACGGCCTGACCAGCGCCGTGCTGGCTTCCCTGCTGATGGGCGCCTACCGCCACGGCCGGCGCGCCGGGCAGGGCCTGCTCGAACTGGTGACCAGCATCGACGCCGCCGTCCGCCGCTTCCCCGGGAACACGCCGTTCGCGACGGCGTTGCTCGCCCGCCTAGACCTCGCGCAAGGGCTGTTGAGCTGGACCACGTGCGGGCATCCGCAGCCGATCGTCGTGCGCCGCGGGGCGATCTTGGCCGAGGTCGATGTGGTGACCAACCTGCCGCTCGGCCTGGGTCATCTCGTGCCCACGGTGGGCGACATCGTCGAGGTCAGCCTCGAGCCAGGCGACGGGGTGCTGCTGTACACCGACGGCGTGGTCGAAGCCCGCAATCTTGACGGCGAGGGCTTCGGCACGGAGCGCCTGTGCGACCTGCTGGCCCGTGAGCATCGGGCCGGCGGAGCGCCTCAGGAAGTCGTGCGACGACTCGTCCGCTCCGCGCTGGAGCACGCTGGATCGATCATTCGCGACGACGCGAGCATGCTGTACCTGCGTTGGGACGGCAGCACGGCCTTGTCCTGACCAGATTCGAGGGTTCACCGCTGTCGCGAACGCGGCCGGCGATCAGCCTGGGCCGCCGACTGCAGGGCCTCGGCCGTCAGTTGTTCGTAGCGTCGGGCCGCCACACTGCGGGGCGCGAAGAACGGCACCGGGGCACGGTGCACCGCCATCTGCTCGATCACCGAGAGTGCTGGAATCACCGTCTTCGCAAGATCGGCTCGCCGCGCCGGGAGGGTGTCCATGATCTCGCGGTGCAGGGTCTTACGCCTATCGGCCATGGAAAAGAAGCCGAGCATCCTCGGCCGCTGCCCGTCGGTCTTCCCGATGAACTCGCTCAGCTGGTCGAGGGTCCGCACCGACAACGTGGTCGGGATCAGCGGGACGAGCACGAGCCCGCAGGCGCGAAGCACGTTCTCGGTCACGAGCGATACGCCGGGAGCACAATCCAGCACGACGACGTCGTAGCTGTCGGCCAGCGGCTCGAGGATCCTGCTGAGTACCCGGGTCGGTTGCTTGGTCGCGGCCAGGAGCAGCTCCAGGTGCCGGTGGCGGAAATCGGCCGGCAGCAGGTCGAGGTTGGCGAAGTCGGTGCCCTTGATCGCCTCTTCGAGCATCCGCGCGCCGCCGCGGACGACCCGCTTGGCACCGCCCTTCACGCGCGGCCGGACCCGCAACAGGTAGGTGCACGCGGCCTGCGGGTCGAGGTCCCACAACAGCGTGCGAGCGCCGTCTCGGGCGCTGAGGTAGGCGAGGTTGACCGCCGTGGACGTCTTGCCCACCCCACCTTTGATGTTGTACGCGGCGATGACGGTCGTCACGGGGACGCCATGGCGTTGCGCCTGCGCCCGGTCTTTGCCGCGGCGCTGAAGCGGTCGAGGGCCTCGGGCAGCTTTGCGGCCGCGCTGCGCTGCCGGGCACCGAGCCGGTCGAGCAGGGCGCCCACGACAAGCAGCGTGGCAGGCTCCGGCACCGGTCGCGTCGCAGTCGCGAAGGTCGTGAGCAGGTTGCGGTGCACCTGGGCATCCTGGATCTCGCCGAGGACGTCCTGCAGGCGCTTGAGCGCCTTGGTCAGCCTCCCGCGCCGGCCCGCGCCGTGCACCGAGGCGAACGCCTCGCTCACGTACCGCAGCTCCTTGCAGCGCTTGCGCAGCTCGTGCAGGGACTGCGCGTCGGACTCGGCGCTGAGGGACCGGGCATGCTTGGCGACCCGCTGCTGCCAGCGCCGGATGCGTTCGGCCGCGAGCTCCGCCGTCGACTGCTGGGTTACGTCCGAGCCGGGGATCGCGGTCAGCACCGCACTCCAGTCGTCCAACATCGCACTCAGTCTCGGCGCGGCGAGGGCGGCGCGCAGCCGACGGAACTGGCTGCGCCGCTGTCTGACCAGGTGCTCGCGCAACGGCTCGAGGTGGTGCAGGCCCTCGGCGGCAAGCTCGCCAGACTGCCCGGCGAGCCCGAGCAGAGCGACGTCAAGATCGCGCACCGGTGCGGTTACCTGGCCCAGCCACCGCCAGTCGGCGCCGAACCGTTGCGCGACATCGTCGGGCAGCGCGCCGGCGGTCGTCTTCAGCACGGCCCGGGTCTGCCGTACGGCGACGCGAAAGTCATGCAGGAACTCGGTGTCCACGTCGGCCAGGACGCCGTCGAGGTTTCGCTGCATGGTCTCCAGGGTGCGCATGAGGATCGCGGCAACCGACCACGCCGCGGGTGCGCCGGCATCGAGTGCCAGGTCGAGGTTTCCGGGACGGATCTGCGGGTCGTAACCGGCGGCACCCAGCGCGGCCTCCCGCGCCGAGCCGGCCGCGTCGGCGACGCCGGCGATACAGCGCAGCAGCGCGGCCCCGCGCTCCAGCTCGGGCTCGTAACCGCGCACCGCGTCGACGGTGATCCGCAACGGCAGCAGGGCCGGGCGGGGGTGGATGAGCCGGCTGTCCTCGACGCTCAGCCGGACCACTGTCTTGCCCTCGCCGTCGAGCAACCGCCAGTGGGAGCAGCGCCCTTCGACCTCGGCCATTGCCTGCACGGCGCGCACGCCGATGACCGGCGCCAGCCGGGACTGCAGAAACGGTCCGGGCAGCTGCCCCAGCAGCGCCGGCCACGTCGGGCGCGCCGCCTGGGTGACGGTCACCGCTTGCGCCCCGTCGTCGAGCACGAGCTCGCGGCGGGCGCCGCGACCGCGCTCGTTCAGGGCCAGGCCGGCCCGGTGCAGGCGCCAGTCGGCGGTGTCCAGCCAGACGGTCCGCGAGCTGGACTGCGCTTGGGCCTCCAGCGCGAAGCGGGCACTCAATGCCTCGGTGACCCAGGCCGGATCACGTGGCAGGGTGTCGGCGGCGACGAACGCGCGACGGGCAGGCCCCACGACGTCGCCTCCTGACACAGCAGCGGTTCGTCGCACTATATGGCGCTTGCGTGAACGGCGGGCCTGCAACCGCGGCTTGTCCCGGCCGCCGCTGCTCAGCTGTCGTAGTCGATGGTGACGGCGTCGGTGATCGCGAGCGCCTGGCAGGTGAGGACGTAGCCATCGTCGAGCTCGTCCTGCTCGAGGGCATAGTTGCGCCGCATCCGGACCGCGCCGTGGGTGACAAGGGCGCGGCAGGTTCCGCACACACCCCCCTTGCAGGCGAACGGCAGGTCGGGGCGGACCAACTGAGCGCCGTCGAGCACGGGCACGTCCGGGGGAATCGTCGTGGTCGTGCTGCGGCCGTCCAGGATCACGGTGACCTCGGCGCCCGGTCCGGGCGGCGGCTCCTCGTGTTGGGCCTGCGGCGGGGGGACGTCCTCGACGTAGAACAGCTCCCGATGGATGCGTTCGCCGGGGACCCCAAAGTCCTTGAGCACGTCGATGGCGTCGGTGACCATGCCGAACGGTCCGCACAGCCACCATTGGTCGACGGCCGCGACGTCGATGCTCACCGGCAGCAGGGTCCGCAGCTTGGCGGCATCGAGGCGGCCGGTGAACAACTCGACTTCCTGCGGCTCACGGGACAGCACGTGCACCAGTCGCATCCGCGCAGGGTGGGCGTCCTTCAGGTCGGCGACGTCGTCGGCGAACATGACCGAGCCGGCCCGACGGTTGCCGTAGAACAGGGTGACGGTCGAGACCGGGCTCGCCGCCAGAACGGACGCGGCGATCGAGAGCACCGGGGTGATCCCCGAGCCTGCCGCGATCAGGACGTGGTGCGCGGCCGTGGAAAGGTCGGGGGTGAACGTTCCGCCCGGTGCCTGGACCTCGATCGTGTCACCGGGTCCGACCTCGTGCACCAGCCAACCCGATACCGCGCCGCCGGCGACCTCGCGCACGCCGATGCGCGGTGCGCGTCCGGCGGGTGCGCAGATCGAGTACGAGCGCCGCTCCTCGCCCCGCTTGAGGGTCAACGACTGGCCGGGGGCGAAGGCGAAGACGTCCCTGAGCTCGGGCGGAACCTCGAAGGTCAGCGCAACCGCGTCGTCGGTGAGGGCCTCAACGGCCGCGACCCGTAACGGGTGGAACTGGGTGCGCGCCACCGTCAGATGTCCTTGACGTACTCGAAGGGTTCCGCGCAGGCGCCGCACCGGTAGAGCGCCTTGCACGCGGTGGCGCTGAAGGCGGCGAGTTCCCGAGCGTCCGTGGAGCCGCACCGCGGGCAGCCGACGACCCGGGGCCGCGCGGTCAGCGCGAGCGGGATCGGGCCCTCCCCTCGGTGCCGCGCGGCGTTCGGCGGCGCGATGCCCGCCTGGGCCAGCTTGCGCCGGCCGTCGACGGTGATCCAGTCACTGCTCCACGGCGGGGACAGCTCGGTGCGCACGCTGATGTCGGTGTAGCCGGCCCGTTCCAGGCGGCGCTGCAGGTCGCGGCTGATCTCAGTCATCGCCGGGCAGCCGGAGTAGGTGGGCGTGATGGTCACCGTGACGCGCCGCCCGTCCTCGGTGACGGCGCGCAGGATGCCGAGGTCGGCCAGCGTGAGCATGGGCAGTTCGGGATCAGCGACCGTAGCCGCGAGCTCCCAGGCGGTGCGCACGGCCATCACCACGTCGCATCCGGGTGGGCGCGCGCCACGCTCTGCAGCTCGGCGAGCACGTAGCCGAGCGCCTCGGTGTGCAGCCCGTCGCGTCCGGTGTGCCCCCGAACGCGCGCTGCGGGCGCGGCGACGGGCCGTTCGAGGCCGCCGGTTGCAAACACGGTATCGAGCACTGCGTCGACCTCGGCGCGCAGCGTGGAGGCGTCCACCGCTACACCGACGAGTCGCTGCTCGGTCGGGTGGGACGCGAACAGTTCGTCGACGAGAGGCCAG
>JAYTRE010000072.1:0-2255 GCA_043746395.1 Pseudonocardiales bacterium | reverse complement strand
CCGGGCGAAATTGCCGCTGTTCCTGGGCGCCTACCCGATCACGCCGGCCAGCGACATCCTGCATGAACTCGCCAAACACAAGCGTTTCGGCGTCCGTACCTTCCAGGCCGAGGACGAAATCGCCGGTATCGGCGCCGCGTTGGGAGCGGCCTTCGGCGGTGCGCTCGCGGTCACCACCTCCTCGGGTCCGGGCATCGCCCTCAAGGGCGAGACCATCGGCCTAGCGGTGTCGCTCGAGCTCCCGCTGATCATCTGCGACATCCAGCGCGGCGGCCCGTCGACGGGGCTGCCCACCAAGACCGAGCAGTCCGATCTGTTGCAGGCGATGTTCGGGCGCAACGGCGAGGCACCCGTGCCGGTCATCGCCCCCCAGTCGCCGGGCGACTGCTTCGCGGCCGCGGTCGAGGCGGCCCGGATCGCGCTGACCTACCGCACGCCGGTCTTCCTGCTCTCCGACGGCTACCTCGCCAACGGCTCCGAGCCGTGGCAGGTGCCCCGGGTCGCTGAGCTGCCCGACCTGTCCGTCGAGTTCGCCACCGAGCTCAACGGCACAGGCGAGTTCGCCGGTCAGTTCCTGCCCTACCTGCGCGATCCGGAGACGCTGGCCCGGCCGTGGGCGGTGCCCGGGACGCCCGGTCTCGAACATCGCGTCGGCGGCATCGAGAAGGCCGACAAGACCGGCGACATCAGCTACGACGCCGACAACCACGACTTCATGGTGCGCACTCGCCAGGCCAAGGTCGACGGCATCGCCCGCAGCCTCCCGCCCCTGCAGGTCGACGATCCCGACGGTGACGCGGAAGTCCTCGTCCTGGGATGGGGTTCGACCTACGGTCCGATCGGGGCGGCCTGTCGCCAGGTCCGGCTGGCCGGCCCGTCGATCGCCCAGCTGCACCTGCGCCACCTCAACCCGTTCCCCGGCGATCTCGGCGAGATCCTGGCCCGCTACGACCGCGTCGTCATCCCCGAGATGAACCTCGGTCAGCTCGCCATGCTGGTCCGCGCGAAGTACCTCGTCGATGCGCTCAGCGTCACCCAGGTCCGCGGCCTGCCGTTCCGGGCAGCCGAGCTCGCCGAGATGCTGCAGGGAGTGATCGCCAATGTCTGAGCCGACCGGCGCCGCGAGCACGCCACTCGTCTTGAAAGCAAAGGACTTCAAAACCGATCAGGAAGTCCGCTGGTGCCCGGGTTGCGGTGACTACGCGATCCTCGCTGCGGTGCAGGGGTTCCTGCCTGAGTTGGGGATCCCCCGCGAGAACATCGTGTTCATCTCCGGCATCGGCTGCTCGAGTCGCTTCCCCTACTACCTGAGCACCTACGGCATGCACTCGATCCACGGCCGCGCGCCGGCGATCGCCACCGGGCTCTCGACGTCGCGCACCGACCTGTCGGTCTGGGTCGTCACTGGTGACGGCGACGCGCTGTCCATCGGCGGCAATCACCTGATCCACGCGTTGCGCCGCAACGTCAACCTCAAGATCCTGCTCTTCAACAACCGGATCTACGGCCTGACCAAGGGTCAGTACTCACCTACGTCCGAGGTCGGCAAGATCACCAAGTCGACCCCGATGGGGTCACTCGACAACCCGTTCAATCCGATATCAGTGGCGCTGGGCGCTGAGGCCACCTTCGTCGCCCGCACCCTGGACTCTGACCGCAAGCACCTGACGTCGGTGCTACGGGCCGCCGCCGATCACCACGGGACCGCGCTGGTCGAGATCTATCAGAACTGCAACATCTTCAACGACGGTGCATTCGACCTGCTGAAGGAGGCCGACACCCGCGACGACTGGATGATCCGGATGGAGCACGGCGCCGAACTGCGCTTCGGTGCCGACGGCGCGAAGGCCGTGGTGCGCGCGAGCGACGGTGCCCTGTCAATCGAGGACGGCGTCGCTGCCGATGATCCCCGCGTGGTCGTGCACGACGCGCACGCCGACGACCCGTCCTACGCCTTCGCGCTGTCTCGGCTGTCCTCGCTGGATAGCCGCTACGCGCCCATGGGAGTGTTCCGCGCGGTTGACCGGCCGACCTACGACGCCCAGCTGGCCGCCCAGCTCGACCAGGCGGCGGCCAAGGCACCCGGTGACGACGATGCGCTGGACCGGCTGCTGCAAGGCGCCGACACCTGGTCGATCGTCTAGTTCGCACCGGGCGTTGCGGATGCCGGTGCGGGTAGCGGCCGCGGGTGGCGCGGGCGGGCTCGTGGCGCTCGTGGTCGGCACGTTCCTGCCCTGGCTGCGCTCCGGGCGCGT
>JAYTRE010000071.1:0-2036 GCA_043746395.1 Pseudonocardiales bacterium | reverse complement strand
TTCCTCAACGCGCGGGGCCTCGCCTTCCAGGTGCTCACCTCGAGTGAACGCATGCAGCTCGACCCCGCGAACTCGGTCACCAACGACCGGTTCAGCGTCGCGATCCAGGTCGCGGGCTTTCCCCAGGTGGTAGGCAGCGTCCTCACCGATCTCGTCCAGCGCACGCACGGCGCCGGCTGGGACGCCGCGGCGCCGGAGCAAGCGTGACACCCACGTCCGAACAGCTGGTCCATGGCCAGTCCACATGTGCGGCACAGCCGAGCCGGGGAGTCTGAGCCCATGGCAGCCGTCGAGCCCCCGTACCCGCCTGAGCACTACGGGGGCTTTCCCCCGCCGGCGCCCTGGCCCCCGGCCACACCCGGCGGCGCACCGGGGCGCGCTGGATCCCCGCGGGGTCCACGGCGTGCGCTGCTCACGACGGTGGTGCTTGCCGCCCTCGTCGGCGGCGCCGTGGGGGCGGGCACGGTGGCGCTGGTGCAGCGCGACGGCACCACAATCGTCGCGGCCGGCCCGCAGTTCACCACCCAGACGGCACCGGCCGCCAAGCTCGACGGATCGATCTCCGCGGCAGCGGCCAAGATCGGGCCCAGCGTCGTCACCATCAACGTCACCTCGCAGCAGCAGCAGGACACCGGCTCGGGGGTGGTGATCCGATCGGATGGCTACCTGCTGACCAACAACCATGTGATCGCCAGTGCTGCTGGCGGAGCGGGCACGTTGTCGGTCACCCTGGCTGACGGCCGGGTCGTCCCCGGGACCATCGTCGGGCAGGATCCGTCCGACGACCTCGCGGTGGTCAAAGTGAACGTCACCGGACTCACCGCCGCGACCTTCGCCAGCTCGGCGAACCTCATCGTCGGGCAGACCGTCGTCGCCGTGGGTGCGCCCTTGGGGTTGTCCGACACGGTCACCGCCGGCATCGTCAGCAACACCGCTCGCCCGGTGCAGACGGGCACCAGCAGCAGCCAGGCAGTGTTCAACGCCGTCCAGACGGACGCGGCGATCAACCCGGGCAACTCCGGCGGCCCGCTCGTCGACCTCAACGGATCGGTCGTCGGCATCAATGCCGCGATCGCGACCGATCCGTCCACTGGCGGGCTACAGGTGCCCGGCCAGCCGAGCCAGGCCGGCAACATCGGCATCGGCTTCGCGATCCCGTCCGACGAGGCGGGCCGGATCGCCGGCGAGCTGATCGCCACCGGCAAGGCGACCCACGCGATCATCGGGGTGAGCGTGAAGCAGAGCGCGGCTCCGAACAGCGTGAGCGGCGCCGTCATCAGCGCGGTGACCGCCGGCGGCCCGGCCGCCAAGGCCGGGTTGCGGCCCGGCGACGTGGTGACTCAGGTCGACAACCAGCGCATCGACGGTGCGGACGCCCTCATCGCGGCTATCCGATCCCATGCACCGTCCCAGCAGGTGACCCTGGGCTACCGCCGCGGCGGGGCTCACCACACCGTGGTGGTCACGCTCGGCTCGGCGAGCTAACGCGGGCTGTATCTGGCGAGCACAGAGCGTAATGCTGCCCGGTTTCTCGGGCTTTTGCGCAGTTCTCCGGCCATGCTGTGAGCATGCGTGTGCACACAGTGACACGTCCCGGGGGCATCGTGTGGGATCTCCGGACAGACGCGCCGACAGCGAGTTCACAACTGCACCTTGACTTAACTGCGACCACACGGCATTGTCGTGTGTGCGCAGTAAAGGAACCGGCCGAACGGCCCGACGAAGCGCTCAGCGAGTGCCCGTCGAGACGATCAGCCGGGACCGACCAAGAACCTTCGTGACCGACCGGCGAAACCCCCGCTTGCCGGACGGACGCGATGGATATCGGTGCTTCGTTCCGGTGAAACCCCCGCTTATCGGAAACAGGCACCGAGCCAAACGGAAGCCCCCGGCGGACCCCCGACCGCTGGGGGCTTCTGGCTGTCCGGGCCACGCTGGCGGTGTACGAGCCGTACACAGCGAGTGACCTGCTCCATACCGGGGCGAGCCGCCAGTTGGCTACGGAGCGTCTCCAGCTGGCCGCTCGTCGGTCGCTG
>JAYTRE010000070.1:0-5682 GCA_043746395.1 Pseudonocardiales bacterium | reverse complement strand
CGCAGCGAGGCCGAGCCCAGATCGACCGGTGCCTTACCGCCGCCTGCGGCCGCGGCCCAGGACGCGTCCAGAAACTCCTGCGAGGTGCGCACCAGGTCGGCGGCGCGGGTCCGCACCCGCTCGGGGTCGCACACCACCACCTGGGCGCCGGCGGGCAGCTCGTCGACGACGAGGCGCAGCTCGTCGACCAGCACCGGCGCGAGTGACTCCATGCCCTCGACGGCCTCGCCGCGGCTGATCGGGTCGAGCAGCTCCCCCAGCTCCGGAAACTGTGTCAGCAACACCGCAGCCCGGGACTGCACGTCCTCGGTGAGCAGCAGCTCGCGGCACGGCGGGGCCCACAGCCCGTGCGTGGCGATCTCGAGGGACCGCTGGTCGACGACCTTGAAGTAGCGGATCTCCTCCACCTCGTCGCCCCAGAACTCCACCCGCAGCGGGTGCTCCTCGGTGGGCGGGAAGACATCGAGGATGCCGCCCCGCACGGCGAACTCGCCGCGGCGCTCGACCAGCTCGGCGCGGGTGTACCCGGCGGCGACGAGGTCGGTGACGATCTCGGTGAGTTCGCGATTGCCGTCGCCGATCCGCAGCGCGACGGGGACCAGCTCGCCCAACCCGGGGACCTGGGGCTGCAGCACGGAGCGGACCGGCGCGACGACGACCGACAGCGGCCCGCTGGTCGCGTCGTCGGTGGCAGGGTGCGCCAGGCGGCGCAGCACCGCGAGCCGCTGACCGACGGTGTCCGCGCGCGGGGACAGCCGCTCGTGGGGCAGCGTCTCCCAACCCGGGTAGAGCGCGACGGTGTCGGGCGGTAGCAGGCAGCGCAGTGCGGTGACGAGGTCCTCGGCCTCCCGTCCGGTGCTGGTGACCGCGAGCACGACGCGCCCCGACCGCGCCGCGATGGCAGCGAGGGCGAACGGCTGCACCGCTGCCGGTCCGCTGATCGTCAGCGAGGCGCTGCCGACCGAGTCGATCGCCGTCGCGATCGCCGGGTCGGCGACGGCGGCATCGAGCAGTCCCTGCAGCGTCATGACAACCCTTTCCGCACAGCACAAATGTCCCCACACCCGGCAGCAGGAGGGGAGAGCTAGCAGGTTACGCGGTGCGGGTGTGGAACTCCCAGGCGTCGGTGACCATCCGGGTCAGGTCACGCTGCGGGTGCCAGCGGAGCAGGTTCGCGGCGGTGTCGATCGCGGCGACGAGGTGCGCGGGGTCGCCGTCGCGGCGCGGCTGCTCACGCACCGGCAGCGCGCGTCCGGTCACCGAGCGCACCGCGTCGATGACCTCGCGCACCGAGTAGCCCGATCCGCTGCCGACGTTCACGATGTGGTGCAGGCCGGGCTGTGCTGCCGGCAGCGCCCGCAGGTGGGCGTCCGCGAGGTCGACGACGTGCACGTAGTCGCGGATACAGGTGCCGTCCGGCGTGGGGTAGTCGGTGCCGTACAGCGCCAGCTCGGGTGCCTGTCCGGCCGCTGCGCGCAGGGCGAGCGGGATCAGGTGGGTCTCGGTCGCGTGCCGCTCGCCGTAGCTCGCGTCGGCGCGGTGCAGCGCCCCGGCCACGTTGAAGTACCGCAGGCTCACGGCCGCTATGCCGTAGGCGCGGGCGTAGTCGCTCAGCGCCAGCTCGACGGCCAGCTTGCTCGCCCCGTAGGCGCTCACCGGGCGCGGCGGCGCGGTCTCGGGGATGGGCGATTCGGCTGCCTCGCCGTAGGTGGCCGCAGAGGACGAGAACACGATGCGGTTCACCGCGCGCGCCCGCATCGCCTCGAGCAGCGCGAGGGTGCCCGCGACGTTGTTGTGCCAGTAGCGAGCCGGGTCACGCACCGATTCCGCGACGAGGGATCTGGCCGCGAAGTGGATGACGGCATCGACGGGATGCTCGTCGAGCACCGGCCCGACATCGGCGATTCCGCAGCGGACGAAGATCGCCCCGGCGGGCACGGCGTCGGCGTGGCCAGTCGACAGGTCGTCAACGACCACGACCTCGTGTCCAGCGGCCAGCAGCTCCGCGGCCACGACGCTGCCGATGTAGCCGGCGCCCCCGGTGACGAGAACCGTGCTGGGCGATTCGATCGGAATTGGAGGGGATGCCACGCCACCACCGTAGCCAAGTCGGGCCGCGGCAACGTGGTGCCTGAATTCACTATGCCCGCGAAGCCTGATCGGTGCCTCAATCAGGAATGCCCGCGAGGCCGGGGGTAGGGGAGGCTTTGATTCGGATACCTTCGCCGACATCGGGTAGTGCGGTGGGAATGCTGGCGAGGTAGAGCTGTTCGGTCAGCTCTGTTGCGTTGACGATCGTGCGGGTGCAGTCAGCCGTCGCGGCTGGGCGAGCGCCGTTTGCGCGACCTTCGCCCAGCCTCGACGGTATGCCTCAGTCCGAGGCGCGGCGACCGGCCCACCGCGTCACGAACAGCGCGACCGAGCCCAGGCCGACCAGAAGCAGGCCAGTCTCCAGAAGCCATGAGATGTTGCTTCCGGTAGTCGCTAGTGCTGCCGCGGAGGTGCGTGGCGCACCAGCCGGTAGCTGCCGCGTAGCGCTCACGCCGAGAACTCCGAACGTGGTGTGACCGCAGGCGACGCTGGCCCCGGTGGTGACGCAGCCACCAGGCGGGGTGGTGCAGGGACTCTCACTGGTCGCAACGCAGCCACCAGGCGGGGTGGTGCAGGGACTCTCACTGGTCGCAACGCAGCCAACTGGCGGGAGTGGCGCCAGCGTGCACCCGGTGTGGGCGGGATTGGAGCGTCCGATCCCGTGGTTGCGATCGCATTCGTAGCCCGCGTTGGAATCGGACCCGTTCGGCATCTGACCCTTGGGATTCTTGTTGTCGGCCTTTCCGACGCAGCCGGCACAGGGCTTGCCCTCCGCCTTGCCATTGCCGTTACCGTTCAGCGACGGCGAACCGTCGCGCGTCGAACAGTAAGGACCGCCTGGGCATTGTCCGTTGGCGCCGCCCGAGTTGGCATCCGCAGTGCTAATCGGCTGGGGCGAGGTCGTGGAGCCGCTGCTGTTGACGGCGCTCCCGCCGCTGTTGCTCTTAGAGTCACTCCCGCCGCTGTTGCTCTTGGCGGTGCTGCTGTCTGGTGT
Organism: Pseudonocardiales bacterium; assembly: GCA_043746395.1. Taxonomy (GTDB): domain Bacteria; phylum Actinomycetota; class Actinomycetes; order Mycobacteriales; family Jatrophihabitantaceae; genus JAYTRE01. The sequence continues at coordinate 2,597 of JAYTRE010000070.1, read as the reverse complement.
GGTGTTGTGCGCCGTCGAGGCCGAGGTGCTGGATGGCGTGCTGTGGGCGGCGCTCTGGCCATCTCCCGAACCCTGGTCCGCCCAGGCGGGCCCCCCGAGGCCGAGGGTGAGTGCCATACCGAGTGCGCTGGCGAGGCCGACGATCCGCCCGATCCGCCTTACGCGCGTTGCTACATGTGTCATGCGAGTCCCCCGATGGACAGTGTGGTTCGGACCTGGAACGGCGTCCGAGAACCCTCGTCTGGACAGGCCGATGGGTGATCGGACAGACCAAGATCCTGGATTGTTAGACTATACACTTACCAGGAAGCTACTTCATAGGCAACTATTTAGCTACTTCTACCTGAGCTGAGGACGACGGCCTCCCAGCCGCCAACGCGCGCCGAACGTGGGACGACCTCGCCGAGTGGGCGCCACAGACTCGCGACGTGCCACCTGTGCTCCTCGACTGCCCCTCGACGTCGGCGCTGCCACGGGCGAGTTCGGTGCGCGAGCCGCGCGGACGGGTGGTCCGTGACAGCCTGCGAACTTGGAGACACTGCCCGCGCTCAAGCTGCGGCGAAGGGTTTGGCTACCGTGACATCCCTCGAGGAGGCCGATGGGTCCTTCGGACTCATCACTATGTTTCATGTGCTCGAGCACATGATCGACCCCTTGGTTACCCTGACTCACACGCGCCGACTCGTCGACTGTGGAGCGGCACCGTGGATGGAGACGATCATCGTCTCCCGCGTCATTCAGGATGACGACCGAGGTGATGCGTTGGTCGTCATGTTGTCGTCGCACATGACGTGACCCCGCGTTTGCCGAGCGAGCGTGGACGCCGTGGTCGGTTCGCGGCCGTTCGTCGTCGCGGTGTCGCCAGGTTTGCAGTTGATCTTCCGAACCTTCAGGCTGCAACACCGACCGCCCCTGCCGCCGAGGCGGGTAAGCGGCGAAGATCGACTGGTGCGAGGAGTTGCCGACTGTGATCGTCGTGCTCGACGAGGCCTCGATGGCCGTGTCGTGCCCTGGCTGCGGTGGATCACTCAAGCCCTGGGGGTACGCGCGGACACGGGTCATCCGCGAGCGTGGCGGACTACGGCGTATCACCCGCCCGCGACGCGCTCGGTGTCGCGGGTGCTTGGTGACGCATGTGCTGCTGCCGGCAGCGGTGTGCGTGCCGCACCGCGCGGACTCGCCGCGTGTCATCCTCGGCGCGCTGCTGGCCAACGCCGGCGGGCGCGGGCACCGGACGATCGCCGCTGACCTCGCCTTGCCGTCGAGCACGGTGCGGGGCTGGCTGCGGCGAGCCCGCAAGAACGCCGAACGGGTACGCACGGACGCGATGCGCCTGGCGGTCGAGTTCGACCCACTACTCGGCCAGGTCGACCCCGTCGGCAGCGTGCTCGGTGACGCGCTGAACGCACTCGGCGTCGCCGTCGCGGCTGCCCGACGGCGTCTCGGCCCCGTCGGCTCGCCGATAGGCATCGCGATGATCATCGGGAAGATGCTGCTCCACCCCCTGCAGACATGATCAAGTAGCCAGGCTCCGGGCACCGGTTTGCCCTGCCGAGGGCGACACCACGACCACAACCGCGTCACGCTGCACATCCAGCCGCAGCTCCGTCATCACGACGTCGGCGCCGTCCTCACCCTGCCGCCCGAAATGCGCCATCTTCGTCGCCATCGGCGAGCGTCGCGGACGTCCTCATCCAGAGCGTCGGTCAACATCGACCCGCTGGGCCTGCTCGTTCGAACTTCCGCACTGGCGAAGTGCTGGCCGGCTGCTAAAACGCAGTCGCTGGGCGCAACTTCGCCCGCCCGAGCACATCAACTTCTTTACCCGTAAGAGTCTCGCCACAACCTTGCATACAGCGGGATGGGAGCTGACCTACGCGGCCACTCCGTACCCGCGAGCGTGGCCGCAGGCGCTCGATGCGATTCGTGCATACGACGTCAAGGCGACAGTCCGGGAACTCGGGCGGCTGACGCTCGGCACCTCAGGCATGGGCGGTTATTTGCGTGTCGTTGCGCGTCCGGCCTGACGTTGCGCATTTCTCGCGCGGCATGTCTCTGTGACTACGTGGGCCCCGCCTCTCGAGAGGGGCAGGTGTCGGCCGCCGCGGCCGCCGACCGGAGCACGGTTACACAGGGAGGGACGGCAGTCGTGGGCTCGATAGTAGCGATTAGTACGCGCCGTGCGCGCCCACCACAGCTCGCGCCGTCTTCCACAGCACCACCATGTCCAGTGCGAGGGACCAGTTCTCGACGTAGCGCAGATCAAGCCGCACGGACTCGTCCCACGACAAGTCGCTGCGGCCGCTGATCTGCCACAGCCCGGTCAGACCGGGCTTGACGAGCAGCCGTCGGCGGGCGTCGTCGCGGTACTGGGCCACCTCCTCCGCCAGCGGCGGGCGGGGACCGACGAGCGACATCGACCCCGTGATGACGTTGAATAGCTGTGGTAGCTCGTCGAGCGAGAAGCGCCGCAGCACTCTGCCGACAGCCGTTACCCGGGGGTCCGTCCGGATCTTGAACAGCGGACCTGCCGATTCGTTGTGCTCGATCAGCGCGGCGCGCCGAGACTCGGCATCGAGGCACATCGAACGGAATTT
>JAYTRE010000069.1:0-1510 GCA_043746395.1 Pseudonocardiales bacterium | reverse complement strand
CCGGAGTGGGCCGCGAACGTGGTCTCACCCTGCCATGGTGTCGTGCGGCGCGCGGAATCCGGGTGCGGCGTGCCGCGTGGTCTCAGGCGACCCGGGGTGAGGTGCCGGTGTCACTGACCATCGGGCGTCCCGCAGTCGCCCAGGCGAGCATGCCGCCGTCGAGGTTCACAGCGTCGAACCCATTGCCGACGAGCCAGGACGTCACCTGCGCCGAGCGCCCGCCCATCTTGCAGACAACGACGATGCGCGCGTCCGGGGTGAGGGGGCCGGGGTCGAACGCCAGCCGGTTCGGCAGCTGGTGCATCGGCACGTGGACCGCGCCGTCGATGTGCCCAGCCACCCACTCCCCGTCCTCGCGGACGTCGAGCAGGACCGCGCCGGCGGGTAGGTCGTCCAGGGCCACCGTGGGCACGTCGAACGGGTTCACCCGGGCATCCTATTTCAGCAGCCTCGACAGGCGCCGGTCGGCGAGCTCGCGACCGTCGGTCTGGCAGGTGGGGCAGTACTGGAAGGAGCGGTCGGCGAAGGAGATCGAGTGGACGGTGTCGCCGCACACCGGACACGGCAGCCCGGCGCGGGCGTGCACCCGCAGGCCGCTGCGCTTCTCCCCTTTCAGGGTCGCCGCGCGTTGCCCCACCGAGCGTTCGACGGCGTCGAGCAACTCGGAGCGGATGGCGGCATGCAGCGCGGCGACCTCGGCCTCGGTCAGCTTTGCCGCGATCTTGAATGGCGACAGCCGCGCGGTGTGCAGAATCTCATCGGAGTAGGCGTTGCCGATGCCGGCCAGGACGCTCTGATCGGTGAGCGCCCGTTTGAGCTGGCTGCGCTGCCCGCCGAGCAGGGTCGCCAGCTCCGCCCCGTCGACGGCGAGCGCGTCCGGGCCGAGGCGGGCGATCCCGGGCACCTCGAGCGGGTCGCGGACCAGGTAGACGGCCAGCCGCTTCTGAGTTCCTGCCTCGGTGAGGTCGAACCCCGCCACGGGGCCACCGGGGAACTCCGGGGCGAGGTGCAGGCGCAGGGCCAGGGGACCCTTGCCCGGCCGGGGCGGCGCGGGGCCCAGGGACTCGCGCCACTGCAGCCAGCCGCCACGGGCCAGGTGCACGATCAGGTGCAGGCCGTCGGCGTCGAGGTCCAGGAACTTGCCGTGGCGCCCGACACCGGTGAGCGGGGCCCCGCTCAGCGCCGATAGCGGCGGGTCGAAGGTCTTGACCGCGCTGATCGCGGCGACATCGGCGCGCACCACCGTGCGGCCCACCGCTCGCTCCCGCAGGAACGCCGCGAGCGCCTCGACCTCCGGTAGCTCCGGCACGCCGGCCGGCGCTACGTGCTGCTGCGGGGCGCGCGCGCCTCGGAGGGGAAGCTGACCCCGGTCGTGCTGTGGCAGCGGTAGCCGTCGGGGTTCTTGGCCAGGTACTGCTGGTGATAGCCCTCGGCGTAGTAGAACTCGCCGGCCGGGGCGATCTCGGTCGTCACGCCCGGGTAGCCGAGCCGGGCGAGCGTGGCCCCGAAC
>JAYTRE010000068.1:0-3474 GCA_043746395.1 Pseudonocardiales bacterium | reverse complement strand
TCACGTAGTCGGGGCCGTCGTAGCTGCCGGTCGTCAGCTTGTGCCGCTGCTGCAGCAGGTCGTTGAGCAGGCTCGAGGCGCCGAAGCGGAACAGCGCCGGGCCCAGCCAGGCCTGGCCAGCCACCTCGTTGACCAGGACGAGGTAGCGGACCGCTTCCTTGGTGGTCCGGATGCCGCCGGCCAGCTTCACGCCGCGGCGCTCGCCGGTCAGGGCCGCGAAGTCCCGTACCGCCTCCAACATGACCAGCGCCACCGGCGGGGTCGCGGCGGGGGACACCTTGCCCGTCGAGGTCTTGATGAAGTCCCCGCCCGCCAGCAGCGCCAGCCAGGACGCCCGGCGGGTGTTGTCGAGCGTGGCGAGCTCTCCCGTCTCGAGGATCACCTTGAGATGCACCCCGGCGCAGGCCGCCTTGGTCGCGACGATCTCCTCGAACACCTGCAGGTAGCGGCCAGCGAGGAAGGCCCCGCGGTCGATCACCATGTCGATCTCCGTGGCGCCCGCGGCGACGGCGTCGCGCACGTCGGACAGCTTGGTGGCCAGCGCGGCCCGTCCGGACGGGAACGCGGTGGCGACACTGGCCACACCCACCTCGGTGCCGCGCAGCGCCCGGACCGCGGTCTCGACCAGATCGGGGTAGACGCAGACTGCGGCGACGGCCGGGACCGAGGCGTCGGACGGGTCGGGGCGGGCCGCCTTGGCGCACAGCGAGCGGACCTTGCCGTGGGTATCGGCACCTTCGAGAGTGGTGAGGTCCACCATGCCGATCGCGGCGTCGATGGCCCACGCCTTCGCGGTGGTCTTGATGCTGCGCGTCGCCAGGCCGGCCGCACGGGCCTCGGCACCGACCTGGTCGACACCGGGCAGGGCGTGCAGGAACCGCCGCAGCGACGCGTCGTCTCGCGTGGCGCCGCGCAGGTCAGGGGCCGCCACCGTGCTCACCGCACCAGTCTAGGAGCGAGCAATGCTCCGTCGGTTCCGGCGGAGCTGCGGCATAGGGTGCTCGTCGTGGAGACCGTCGTTGTCGAGCACCCCATTGTCCAGGCCCGACTGACCGTCCTGCGCGACGAGCGCAGCAGCAACGCCGAATTCAGGGCGGCGCTGCGCGAGCTGGCGACACTGCTCGTCTACGAGGCCACCCGCACCCTGACCACCGTCGATGCGCCCATCGTGACGCCGGTTGCACCGACGACCGGGGTCACGATCAGCAACCCGCCGCTGCTGGTACCCGTGCTGCGCGCCGGCCTGGGGATGGCGGAGGCGGCCTTCAACCTGCTGCCCGAGTCGCAGATGGGATTCGTGGGGCTGGCCCGCGACGAGCTCACCCACGAGCCGACGCCGTACATGGCTTCGCTGCCTGCGTCGCTGGCCGGGCGGCCGGTGATCGTGCTCGACCCGATGCTCGCGACGGGTGGCTCGCTGCTGCACTGCCTGCGTTTGCTCGCCGAGCGCGGTGCGTCCCAGCTCACCGTCGTCTGTGCCCTGGTCGCACCGGAGGGGCTGGCCGCGGTCGAGGCCAGCGGGCTGCCCGTGCGGGTGTACACCGCCAGCATCGACGAACGCCTCAACGAGAACGCCTACATCGTGCCGGGACTGGGCGACGCGGGGGATCGGCAGTTCGGCCCGCGCTAGCTCGCGATCTTGATACCAGAGCATCGTCATGACCAAGCATGCGTATCAAGATCGCGGCGGCGCTGGGCTGCAACCATTCACAGCGCCGGGACGTCTACTGGAGGCGAGGGTGCGGTGCGCGGGGACTGGAGGGCGCGGGTGTCGAGACCGCCGGTCTTCCTCCAGGTGGCTGTGGCGGTGGCTGCACTGGTCCTGGCGGCCTGCACCGGACACCCTGCGGGCACGCGGGCCCACACCACGCCGTCGAACAGCGCTCCGGTGGTGCGCACCTTCGCGGCCTATTCGGCCACCGGCAGCTTGAGCGTGCCTGTGGCAGCGCGCGTCACGGGCACGTGCTGGACGAACTCGATCACCGTGCGTGCCGCGCTGGCCTACCGCTGCCTGGCCGGCAACCAGATCATGGACCCCTGCTTTGCGCCAGCGACCCAGACCGCGCCCACGACCGTCGCCTGCGTGGCCGCGCCGTGGGACGCGGCGACGCTGCTCACCGTGACCGGCCCCCTTCCGCCCGCGCCCACTGAACACCTCCCCCCTCATCCGTGGGCATTGCAGCTGGCTAACGGGGCGCGGTGCGTGGCCTCCACTGGCACCGCCCCGAGCGTGGACGGGGTCACCCTGAACTATGTCTGCGGCCATGATGCCGACGCCGGCACCGGGCGCACGACACGCCTGCCGGTGCAGGTCAGCTACGGTGCGCCAGGGGGCCCGGTGTTGACGACCGTGACCGTCACCACGATCTGGGACGGCTGAGCAACCTCGCCCCGGCGCCCGGCGACTACCTGCTGTGCCAACCTTGACCGCAGTTGACTGGCGAAGGGGCGTGCTCGAGCGGATGGCTGACAGCTCGGCCGTGCTCGGTGTCGACGTCCCTGCCCTGTACGCGCAACATTGGCGCGCGATGGTGCGCCTGGCTGTGCTGCTCGTCGACGACGTCCAGAGCGCGGAGGACGTGGTCCAGGATGCGTTCTTCTCGTTGCACCGCCGCGCCCACACCCTGCGTGATCCCAACGCCGCGGTGTCCTACGTTCGGACGTCCGTGGTGAACCTGTCGCGGTCGGTGATCCGCCGGCGGCAGACGGCGCGCAAGCACCTGCGCGTCGCCGAGCCCGAGGCGGCGCCCGCCGCGGACAGCAACATCTTGCTGCTCGACGAGCATCGGCAGGCCCTCGAGGCGGTGCGGCGGCTGCCGCGTCGGCAGCAGGAGATCCTCGTGCTGCGGTATTGGGCCGGCCTGTCCGAACGCGAGATCGCCACGACCCTGGGCATCTCAACCGGTGCCGTGAAGTCGTCCGCAAGCCGTGGCATGGCCACCCTTCAGCGCGCCCTCGGAGGGCAGTCATGACCGAGCCAGACGACACCGAACAGATCCTGCGTGCCGCGCTCGAGGCCCGCGCCCAAAGCACTGTCGGCGAGGGCCGGCCGGTGCCGCCGTTCGGCGTTCGCCCGACGGCCGCCGAGGCGATGCCCGGCCATCGCGCGCACCGCGCCCGCGAGGTCCGCAGCCCCGCCCGCTGGCTCGCGCCGGTTGCGGCAGCGGTCCTGGTCGCCGCGGTGGTCGTCGCGACCAGCCTGCTCCTGCCCCGCGGTTCGACGAACGGTTCCGGCTCGCTCGCGCAGGCCGGTCGGTCGGTCCCGCGGTCGGCGAGCACCGGACCCAGCGTGGCGCCGAGCAGCGGGGCGCATTCCACTGCTGCGGCGACTCCCGTCCATATCAAGCTGAAGTTCAGCGACGGGTCGCAATTCGGCGTCGGCATCCCGATCATCGCGTACTTCTCCAAGCAGATCACCGACGCCCGCGCGCTGCAGTCGGCGACGACGGCGACAGTGGACGGCCAGTCGGTCTC
>JAYTRE010000067.1:0-4493 GCA_043746395.1 Pseudonocardiales bacterium | reverse complement strand
GAGCAGGAGACGTAGTCCAGGCCGACCTCCTCGAAGAAGTGGACGGACTCGGGGTCGCCGCCGTGCTCGCCGCAGACGCCGAGTTTCAGGCCCGGGCGCATGGAGCGGCCGCGCTCGACGGCGATGCGGATGAGTTCGCCGACGCCTTCGCGGTCGATCGATTCGAACGGGCTGACGCCGAAGATGCCTTTCTCCAGGTAGGCGGAGAAGAAGGCGGCCTCGACGTCATCGCGCGAGAAACCCCAAGTGGTCTGGGTGAGATCGTTGGTGCCGAAGGAGAAGAACTCGGCCGCCTCGGCGATCTGGTTGGCCGTCAGCGCCGCCCGGGGCAGCTCGATCATGGTGCCGACCAGGAACTCGAGGTGCACCCCGGTCTCGGCGCGCACGTCGCGCGCGACCTGGATGATTGCTTGCTTGACGGTCTCGAACTCCTGCACGTTGGCCACGAGCGGGACCATGATCTCCACCCGGGGGACGCCCCCGGCCCGGATCCGCTCGGCCGCGGCCTCGAGGATCGCGCGGGACTGCATCTCGAACAGGCCCGGGATGACGACGCCGAGGCGCACTCCGCGCAGGCCCAGCATCGGGTTCTGCTCGTGCAGCTTGTGCACCGCCTGCAGCATCCGCAGGTCGCCCTCACGCTCCTCGCCACGGGCCTCGGCCACTGCGACGCGCACCGACAGCTCGGTGATGTCGGGCAGGAATTCGTGCAGCGGCGGGTCGAGCAGCCGGATCGTCACAGGCAGCCCGTCCATCGCCGCCAGAATCCCCACGAAGTCCTCGCGTTGCAGCGGGAGCAGCGCTGCCAGCTCCGCGGCTTGCGCCTCATCGGTGTCGGCGAGGATCAGCCGCTCGACGAGCTGGCGCCGCTCACCCAGGAACATGTGCTCGGTGCGGCACAGGCCGATTCCCTCCGCGCCGAAGCGTCGGGCCCGGGCGGCGTCCTCGGGGGTGTCGGCGTTGGCCCGCACCGACATGCGGCGGGCCCCGTCCGCGTGGCGCATGATGCGGTCGACGGCCTGCACCAGCTCGTCGCCGGCCGCCGTCTCGTCGCCCTCGAAGTAGCGGACCACCGGCGACGCGACGACCGGCACCTCGCCGAGGAACACCTCGCCGGAGGTGCCGTCGATGGAGATGACGTCGCCCTCGTGCACCTCGACGCCGTGCGGGGCCCGCATGATCCGCTTCTTGGTGTCGACGTCAATGGACTCCACGCCGCACACGCACGTCTTGCCCATCCCGCGGGCCACTACTGCCGCGTGGGAGGTCTTGCCCCCACGGCTGGTGAGGATGCCCGACGCCGCGATCATGCCGTTCAGGTCGTCGGGGTTGGTCTCGCGACGAACCAGGATCACCGACTCGCCCGAGCGCGACCACTTCACCGCGGTGTAGGAGTCGAAGACGACCTTGCCGACCGCGGCGCCCGGCGAGGCGTTCATACCCTGGGCGATTTTCTTGGGCGCCGCAGTCTCGTCGAAGCGGGGGAACATCAGCTGCGCGAGCTGCGCCCCGCTGACCCGCGACACCGCCTCATCCATGTCGATCAGGCCCTGGTCGACCAGCTGCGTCGCGATCCGGAACGCTGCCGCAGCCGTGCGCTTGCCCACCCGGGTCTGCAGCATCCACAGCTTGCCGCGCTCGATGGTGAACTCGATGTCGCACAGGTCCAGGTAGTGCTCCTCCAACGTCTGCATGATCGACATCAGCTCGTCGTAGCAGGCCTTGTCGATCTTCTCCAGGTCAGCCAGGGGGACGGTGTTGCGGATGCCGGCCACCACGTCCTCGCCCTGCGCGTTCTGCAGATAGTCGCCGTACACGCCCTGCGCGCCGGAGGCCGGGTCCCGGGTGAAGGCCACCCCGGTGCCCGAGTCCATCCCCAGGTTGCCGAACACCATCGTGCAGATGTTGACCGCGGTGCCAAGATCAGCGGGGATGCGTTCCTGGCGCCGGTAGATCACGGCCCGGTCGGTGTTCCACGACTCGAAGACCGCCCGCACCGCCAGGTCCAGCTGCTCCCGCGGTTCCTGCGGAAAGGGCCGCCCCGCGTGCTTGACGACCACCTCCTTGTAGGTCTCCACGAGGCGGCGCAGATCCTCGGCGTCCAGCTCGAGGTCGTCGGTGGTGCCCTTGGCATGCTTGGCAGCGTCCAGCGCGTCCTCGAAGTGCTCCCCGCCGATCGCGAGCACCGTCTTACCGAACATCTGGATCAGCCGGCGGTAGGAGTCGAAGGCGAACCGCTCGTCGCCCGCCTGGGCCGCCAATCCCCGTACGGACTGGTCGTTGAGCCCGATGTTGAGGACGGTCTCCATCATTCCCGGCATCGAGAACCGCGCGCCGCTGCGTACCGACACCAGCAGCGGGTCATCGGACTGGCCGAGCCTCTTGCCCATCGTCTGCTCCAGAGCCTGCAGATGCTCGCTGACCTCCTCGGCCAGCTCCTCGGGCTCGCGGCCGGACTTCAGGTACGCCTGGCACGCCTCGGTCGTGATCGTGAACCCCGGCGGCACCGGCATCCCCAGGTTCGTCATCTCCGCCAGGTTGGCGCCCTTGCCGCCCAGGAGCGCCTTCTGCTCCTTGTTGCCCTCGGCGAAGGCATAGACGTACTTGCTCATGACGATCTCCGTCCGCTCCACAGTTGGTTCAGCCTAAGCGGTGGCCCCGTCAGCCACCGCCGTCAGGAAGCTCGGCACCGGCTGGGACGGCCCGGGAGTCGCGTGCGGTTAGCCAGCCGGCGGGCAGCGCCACGGCGCGGGCACCGCTCGTACGACCCCGCGGTCGGCCGAGGACCTCGGCGGGGAACGGCTGGTCGAGGTCGAGCGCGCAGAGCAGATCGTCGAGTTCGGTCAGGCTGCTCGCCGCCGCCAGGGCCGTGCGCAGCTCGCTGCCAACGGCGAAGCCTTTGAGGTACCACGCGACGTGTTTGCGGAAGTCCGTGACGCCCCGCTCCTCGTCGTCGAGCCAGGCCGCGAGCAGCTCGGCGTGGCGGCGCATCGTGGCTGCGACAGCCGACAGTCCAGGCTGGACCCGTTCGAGATGGCCATCGAAGGCCGCCGCAAGGTCAGCGAACAGCCAGGGCCGGCCGAGGCAGCCGCGCCCGACAACCACGCCTGCGCAGCCCGTTTCCGCCATCATGCGCAGCGCGTCGTCGGCCTCCCAGATGTCGCCGTTGCCCAGCACCGGAATGTCGAGCAGCTCGACGAGCTCGGCAATCGGCGTCCAATCGGCGGTGCCGCCGTAGAAGTCCGCCGCCGTGCGCCCGTGCAGGGCGACCTGCGCGACGCCGGCGTCCTGGGCGCGCAGCGCAGCGTCGCGGTAGGTGAGGTGCTCGCGGTCGATACCGATGCGAAGCTTCACCGTGACCGGAACGGCGCCGCAGGTCGCCCGGACCGCGGCGGTGACGATGTCGTCGAAGAGTCCGATGCGCCATGGCAGTGCAGCGCCGCCGCCCTTGCGGGTCACCTTCGGTACCGGGCAGCCGAAGTTGAGGTCGACGTGGTCGGCGAGGTCCTCGTCGACGATCATGCGCACCGCCGCGCCGACGATCACCGGATCGACGCCGTAGAGCTGGATGCTGCGCGGCCGCTCGTCGGCGGCGAAGCGGACCAGGCGCATCGTCTTGGGGTTGCGCTCGACGAGGGCACGGGTCGTGATCATCTCGCTGACGAACAGCCCGCCGGCCCGCTCGGGGGCGAGCCGCGCCGACATCGCCTCGCGGCACAGGCGGCGGAAGGCGGTGTTGGTGATGCCGGCCATCGGCGCGAGCACCACCGGCGGGTCGGCGACGACCCGCTCCGACAGGCGGAGCGGCGCTATCAACAGCCGGGCAGGCGGGCGCTGAGGTAGGCCTCGACCTGGTCCAGCGCCACCCGCTCCTGCGCCATGGAGTCCCGCTCGCGCACGGTCACGGCCTGGTCGTCGAGGGTCTCGAAGTCGACGGTCACGCAGAACGGGGTGCCGATCTCGTCCTGGCGCCGGTAGCGGCGCCCGATCGCCTGGGCGTCGTCGAACTCGACGTTCCAGCTCCGGCGCAGCGCGGCAGCGAGGTCACGGGCCTTGGGCGAGAGGTCGGCGTTGCGCGACAGCGGCAACACGGCGGCCTTCACCGGCGCCAGGCGGCGATCGAGGCGCAACACCGTGCGCTTCTCCGGGATCCCCTTGGCATTGGGCGCCTCGTCCTCGCTGTAGGCATCGAGCAGGAACGCGAGCACGGCCCGGCTCAGGCCGGCGGCCGGCTCGATGACGTAGGGCGTCCAGCGTTCGTTGCGTTCCTGGTCGAAGTAGGTTAGGTCGGCACCGGAGTGCTCGGAGTGGGTCTTGAGGTCGAAGTCGGTGCGGTTGGCGATGCCCTCGAGCTCGGCGAACTCGGTACCGCCGAAGCGGAAGCGGTATTCGATGTCGACGGTGCGGGTGGAGTAGTGCGACAGCTTCTCCTGGGGATGCTCGTAGAAGCGCAGGTTCTCGGGATTGATACCTAGGTCGACGTACCAGTCCCA
>JAYTRE010000066.1:0-4754 GCA_043746395.1 Pseudonocardiales bacterium | reverse complement strand
TGGACGATGGTGTAGCCCGCTTGGGTCGGCGTGCGATGTGACTCGTGGTAGCCGAGCCGGGCGTACAGCCGCAGGTTGGCGTGGCTGCGTTCTCCCGTGAACAGCCGCATCTCCTGCACGACGGGCGGCAGGCTGTCCTCGACTGCCCGCAGTAGCCGGGACCCGAGACCCTGGCCCTGCCGGTCCGGGACGACCGCGAGCCGGCCGACGTCAGCTACCGCTGCGCCGGGCACGGTGCGGGCGCGAACGGCGCCCAACAGCCGGCCGTCCTTGTCGCGCCACCCGAGTGCAAGCACCTGCGGATCCACGAGCTCTGCGCGCAGTTCGGCCAGCGACTGGCGAAGAGCCGGAAGATGCACATCGTCGTGCGCCTGCGCCTCGGTGACGTACGCGGCCCGCTGCAAGGTCAGCACCTCTCCAGCGTCCTCTGGACCCAGCCGAACCAAGCGCTGCATAGCTGAACCTTGCCATGCAGCCCCGGCACGCCGACGACCCTCGGGGTTGACGATCCACTTACCCGAAGCTCCAGCGCCTTACACCCTGCCAGCGTTGATCGAGGCCCCCGGGCTGCGTTATGAGGAGCTCGACGGCGAAGCAGAGATCCTGCCCGGTGTGCTCGTAGTGCCCGCCCCGGGCCACGCGGCTGGACACCAGTCCGGCACCGACGTGCTAGGGACGGCGGCCGATCCGCAGACGCACTGGCCCGGCGCTGACCGAGAGTGAGCCACCTGCGCGGGAGACGGCGGGACGCCGCCAGGCGCGCGGCGCGAGGTACAGCGAGGTCTCGACGAAGGGCGCCGGCTCGGGCTGACCCAGCGAAGACGCCAGCGCTGGAGCGGACGGTCCAGCCACCGTGGATGCAGCCTGCTCCGCCTCGAGGTCGTGCAACAGGTCGGCGGTCAGGTCCTGGCCGCGGTTGCGGTTGCGGGGGGTCATCGCGGGCTCCTCTGCTCGTATGTGCTGGTGAGTTCGGCGGCCAGTGACCGGTAGGCCTCGGCGACCGGGCTGGTTGGGTTCGAGAGCACCACCGGCCGCTTGGCCAAGGTGGCGCTCGGGACCCGGCGCGAGAAAGGGATACGGGTCTTAAGGAGCGGCAGATCGGTAGCCGCGAGTGCCTCCGACACCTCGCGCGCGGCGGCACCGTGCTTGTCCCAGTTGGAGCAGGCGACCCCGAGCAGTCGCGCCTGGGTGTTCTCGTACTTGCGATGGTTGTTCAGAAACGACGACAGCCGCACTGCGCCGAGCGCGCTACCCGGGTCGGAGGTGAAGAGCGTCAGCACCGCGTCGGCCGCCGCCAGGGCGGCAAGCGTCAGGTTGCCGTTGTCGCCATGCGTGTCGATGACGATCGTGTCGTACTGGTCGAAGACCGGCCGCAGCGCGCGGCGCAGGCTGGTGGCCAACGCGCCGTTCTGGGCCAGCATGACGCCGACCCCTTCCAGCGACGGGTGTGACGGCACGACATCCACCCCGGCTGCCGCGTTGCGGCGGATGATCGAGGTGACGTCGGCGTCGGGGTCGGCGAGCACCGCCGCCAGCGAGTCATCCGGCCCGGCGATGATGCCGAACGCCCGACCGAGGCTGTCCTGCGGGTCGGCGTCGACGGCCAGGGTGCGTCCGCGCTCGCCGTACACCGTGGCCAAGTTGACCGCTATCGACGTCTTGCCGACGCCACCCTTGCTACTACAGACGGCCAAGCGCATCGGATGTAGTCCTTCACCGCGAGAAGTCCCGACGAGCGGACCACCACTGTCTCACGCGCCTGTCCGGCGACGGTGAGGCATCGGTCATAGTGTGCCGCGCCGACTCGACGTCGGCTCCAGGTCGTCCTCGTCTGTTCCATCGAAGCCCGCGGACTACAGCTCCAACACGATCCGAAGGGCGGCCTCGACCTGCCTGAGCTCGGTGGCGTTGCACAGCGCCTTCGACCAACCGACGGCACCGTCAGTCGCGCCAGCCGACGTTGTCCGGGAGGCTCTCCTGACGCTCACCGCGGTCGCGATTCTTCGCCGCCCGATCGGCGCGACGGGCATCCCGGCGGGCCTGGTGCATGTGCTGACGAAGCACCGGGTCGTAGCGGGTCCCGCACAGTGGGTTGTCCCATGAATTTGCCGGGCCCCACACCATGAGCGCCCACGCCCGCCTGCGACTGATGGGCACGAGTTGATCGTCTGAATCTGGGCTCATGGTTGCGGCCACCACCTTTCTCGGGGGCCACAGTGTGACCGCGGTCACCCTCACCAGACCTGAAGTCTGCATCGTGAGCGGCTGCCCCGCGTCTGGCATCCCCCAAACGGGTGAGTCCAGGGGTGACCTCCGCGTGGTGCTCTACTTCCGCCGTCTGCCCCGTCGTGCTTTCGGGTCCGTCGTTCTGCTGAGGGTGGAGGCGTTCGCGAAGGATGCCGAGATGCTGGGTTGCGCCGCCAGCCGGCCGTGCTGTGCCGGTGGGTACGCCCCGCGCCGGCGCTACTGGATCACCGTGCGATCTTGATACGCCTGCGTCGTCATGACGAACGATGCGTATCAAGATCGCCACGGCAGCCGCGGGGACGCACCTGCGTCGTGGTGCTCCCGGCAGGATTCGAACCTGCGCCACCGCCTCCGGAGAGCGATTTTTGCGATTTTGAAGATCGTTGGCAGGTGCTTGTAGGCGCCGGATTTGCTGGCCTAGGTGCGTTTGCTGTGATTGATCAACATCGGTCGTTTTCAGTTCTGGTGGGTACCCGATGTGTACCCGTGAAGATCAACTTGGCCAAGATCACCGTTCGAATCGGTTGGCGCGCCTTGATCGACTTGGCATTTCGAACGCGCAGTTTCAGCGCCGCAGGCCGCGAGTCAGGCGTCGCGCTGCTCGTCGTTCACGTCGAGCGTGTTCATGCCCAAGGCGCGCCACGCGGCGAGTAGCTGCCGGTCGCCGCTCGCTGCCACGACCTCGGCGTCATTGATCGACTCCGCGCCCGCGCAGTGCGCCGCGTCGTAACCGCGCAGGCTGTGCAAGTCGGCGAGCGTGCCGGCTCGACGCACCAACGGTTCATCGACGTCGACGAGCAGGAGTTGCTGCCACTTATCGTCGAGCAGCCTGATCGCATCACGTTGTTGAGACCGGGTCAGCCGCTCAAGTCGGCGCGCTTGCGCGATCGCCGCGGCGGCCTCGACGTACGCGATCCGGACCGACACAACATCGTCCGCGTCGTCCCACAGGCGCTCACAGATCGGTGAGGCTGGTTCGTCGATCAGCAGCGGGACGAGGGCCGAGGTATCCAGATAAACGATCAACGCCGCTGCTCGGCGACGAGGTCGCTGACGGGTCCGGCCGTCTTGGCGCGGCGCCCCGCGGGTCGCTTCGGTTGCTTCGCCAGATGAACCCGGCCATCGGCGATGAGCTGCTCGAGGGCGCTGGGAACGCCGATCGGAACAATGCGCGCGACCGGCACGCCGTGATCGGTCACGGTGACGGTGTGTCCGGCCCGCACCTGCGCCAGGTGCCGGCTCAGCCCGTCTCTGAGTTCGCGTACTCCGATGCTCATGACATACCCTTTCGTGGCCACATTCAGCATAGCAATTATGGCCACAGTTTGTCGACGGCACCGTCACCGACTCGGCATGCGTGCCCACTCTCGTGCGTGGCGAAGCGAAGCTCGGGCCCGCTGGGCAGCCGCCAACTCGGCGAGCCGTCCCTCGTCGGCACGCGTGATCAAGACGCGTACTGCGTCCCGTACGTCGCCCGCTGCGTCGCCGAGGTTGGGACGGCGCGCCAGATCAAGGACGGTCTGCTCGGGCGTGGTCACCAGGGTCGGGCCGAGCTCGGTGTTCATTCGCTCGGCATCGAGGCGGCCGGTGTCGCGCTTGACGAAGCGAACGGTCGCCGCCCGGGATGCGCTTGCTGTGATTGATCAACAACGGCCATTTTCAGTTCTGGTGGGTACCCGATGTGTACCCGCGAAGATCAAAAGTGATATCCGCTGTTATCGAACATGATAGAGTGATCATCTGCTTGGCTCGATATCGAACGGAGGCGGCGAGGTGACCGACGTGCTCATTCGCAATGTCCCGGATGACGTGCTCGCCGGTGTCGACGCCCGTGCGAGCAAGCTGGGCCTGTCGCGCGTCGAGTACATCCGCCGACGCCTGGCGGCCGACGCAGCCACCACGACCAAGCCCGTGTCCGTCGCACAGCTGCGCGCGTTCGCGACGAAGGTCACCGATCTTGCCGACTCTGAGGTGATGGACGCCGCGTGGCGGTGACCGACTGGCTGATCGACAAGTCCGCCCTCGTCCGGCTCGCCGACTCACCGGACGCTGGGGAGTGGGCGAACCGCATCGAGCGTGGACTGGTGCGCATCTCGACTGTCACCCGGCTGGAAGTTGGCTACTCGGCTCGGACCGCAGCGCAGGCGAGGTCGCTGTTCCGAACGCCGCCTGTCTCCTCGATGCCAGTCGAGTACCTGACGCCGGCCATCGAGGACCGTGCGGTCGAGGTGCAACTCGCCTTGGCCGGCAAGGGCAAGCATCGTGCTCCCTCGATTCCGGATTTGATCATCGCTGCCACCGCGGAGCTCGCCGGTCTGACGGTGCTGCACGTCGACAAGGACTTCGATCTGATCACCCACATCACTGATCAGCCTGTGGAGCGACTGGAACTCTGAGCGGTTCAGCCACTCAGGTTCAACTCGACAAGCGCATGCTGACGTTGCTCACATCAGCTGACGCCGTGACTGAGTAACGGACTCATTGATTGGACTACGACGTAGCGCTCG
>JAYTRE010000065.1:0-2563 GCA_043746395.1 Pseudonocardiales bacterium | reverse complement strand
ACTCGCCGGCCAGGCGCGGCGGGTCTGCAGACTGTCGCGGGCGGGCGGGGCGTCCCCGATGTCGCCGCCGACGCGGACCCGCGCACCGGCTACCAGGTGTTCGTCGACGGCCAGGCAATGGTGATCGGTGGGACGAGCGCGGTGGCGCCGCTCTGGGCGGCCCTGGTCTGCCGGCTCGCGCAATCGCTGGGCCACCGATTGGGGCTACTCCAACCCGCCCTGTACGCGGGCGCGCAACCGGGCGTGACGCCGGCGGGCTTTCGCGATATCACCGCGGGCAATAACGGGCACTATCACGCCGGGCCGGGCTGGGATCCGTGCACCGGGCTCGGCGTCCCTGACGGCACCGCCCTGCTCGCCGTCCTCGGCGGAACCTGAGGTGGTCGGCGGTCGGGGCTGCGCTGGCGGCCCCGGGCGTGAGCTGCCGCGCGTCCTCAGGACTTGTCCGCGCCCGATGTCGCTGTCGGCTTGTTGGCGGCCTTGGCAGCGGCGACGGCTGCCCCTGCCACCGCGAGCAGCGCCAGCAGCTTGCGACCGCGGCGCCGCTTCGGAGCGTCGACGCGCGAGGCCTGCCGCTCGGCTTCGGCCGCCGCGGCTGCGGCTGCCTTGCGCATCTTGCGGGCCGCGCGCCGCCGCACGTCCGCGGAACGGTCCTGCGCTACCGAGCGGGCCTGCCCGGCCTGCTTGCGGGCCTGCTTGCGCGCTTTCTTGCGGGCCTTGCGACCGCGCGCTGCCGCCGCGTCCACCGCGGCGCTGACCGACCCGCCGACCGTCGCGGCCAGGTCTCGGGCCGTGTCGCTCACGGTGGTTCCGGCCTGCTGGACTGCAGCTGAAACGTCAGTGCGGCTCATGGGGGTCCTCTCGACGAGTGCGGGTACTCACGGCTGTCCTACCCCACTGTCCCACCGCCATATCGTGCGGATGTTGATACCCCTGCGTCGTCATGACGAAGCATGGGTATCAAGATCGCCGCGGCGCGACTCTAGGATGGGAAGCTCCCCCGTACCCGAGCCCGCTGGAGCCCGCCCGTGCCCTCCCCCACCCAGATCGCCACGCTGCACACCTCAGCCGGTGACGTCCGCGTCCTGCTGTTCGGCAACCACGCCCCCAAGACGGTCAAGAACTTCGTCGAGCTGGCCGAAGGCAGCCGGGAGTGGACCCACCCCGGCACCGGGGCCAAGACCACCGACCGGCTCTATGACGGCACGATCTTTCACCGCGTGATCGGCAACTTCATGATCCAGGGCGGCGATCCGCTGGGCCGCGGCACGGGCGGGCCCGGCTACCGCTTCGCCGACGAGTTCCACCCGGAACTGTCCTTCGACCGGCCTTACCTGCTGGCCATGGCCAACTCCGGGCCGGGCACCAACGGCTCGCAGTTCTTTATCACCGTCGCGCCAACCGACTGGCTGACCCGCAAACACACGATCTTCGGTGAGGTCGCCGACGCGGAGAGCCGCAGCGTCATCGACGCCATCGCCACCACCCCGACCGCGTCCGGCGACCGCCCGCAGCAGGACGTCACCATCACCTCGGTGACCGTGGAGGCTGCTGGGCAATGACGCGGGCGGACGGCGGGCAGGCGCCGCAGGACGGTGGCTCGCCGACCCCGCGGTGCTACCGCCATCCCAACCGCGAGGCGCTGATCCGTTGCACCCGCTGCGACCGGCCGATCTGCCCGGACTGCATGCGCCCGGCCTCGGTCGGCTTCCACTGCCCCGACGACGTCGCGCTGGCCGCGAAGGGGCAGCGCGCGCCGCGAACCAGTTTCGGCGCGCAACTGCGGCAGTCACCGCCCTACGTCACCGCAGCCCTGGTCGCGGCCAACGTCGCGGTGTTCCTCGTGACCGGGGCCCAGTCGGCGCAGGGCTTTGCCCACCCGGCCGCGTCGCCGCTGTTCACCAGCTGGCAGCTGTTCCCGCTGTACGTGTACGACAAGAACCAGTACGACCGGCTGCTCACCTCGGCGTTCCTGCACATCAGCGTGCTGCACATCGCGTCCAACATGCTCGCGTTGATCATCATCGGGCCGTTGCTGGAGCGAGTGCTCGGCCGCTGGCGGTTCGTGACGGTGTACCTGCTCGGGGCGCTCGGCGGCTCGGCGGTGATCTACCTGTTCGGCTCGCACCTGCAGCCGGTGGTCGGCGCGTCCGGCGCGATCTTCGGGCTGTTCGCCGCGGCGCTGCTCATGGCCCGGCGGATCGGGCTGGATCTGCAGTGGTTGATCGCGGTGATCGTGCTGAACTTCGTGTTCACCTTCTCGGTCGCCGACGTGTCCAAGCTCGGCCACATCGGCGGGTTCCTCACCGGTGGCGCGGCGGCGCTGGCCATCGGCGGGTTGCCCAGCCGGCGCCAGGTGCGCAACCTGCGGACCCAGCTCGTCGGACTAGGAGCGGTGGCCGCCGCCGTCCTCGCCCTCGTCGTGGCCGGCACCGCCACCTTCTGACCCTCCGCCTGCAGCGCCCCCGCCCGCAGCGCCGCCGCGCGAATCGAGCGCGCCCAGCAGCGCGGCGACCGCCCCGGGGTCGGCGCCCAGCGCGCGGCGGCTGAACAGCGCCAACAC
>JAYTRE010000064.1:0-32978 GCA_043746395.1 Pseudonocardiales bacterium | reverse complement strand
CAGGCCGCCGGGCTGCTCGCGGCCACCGCACAGGTCATCGCCCACGCGCTGGGCAAGTCGCTGCTGTTCACTGCTACCAGCGCGATCGAGGCCGACACCGGGACCACGTCGCTGGATGCCCTGCGCGCGATCACTCGCCGGCTACCGTGGTCCGGCACCGGTCTGGTTATTGGGGCGCTCACCCTAGCCGGGCTGCCGCTCACCGCCGGGTTCGCCTCCGAATGGTTCACCCTCGAATCACTCATGCAGCAATTTCGGGTTTCGCAGTTGTCGATGCAGTTGGCCTCGGCCACCGCCGGAGCACTCGTCGCGTTGACGGTGGGCGTGGCCGGCGTCACCTTCGTCAGGCTCATCGCGCTGACCGCATTCGGTTGCCTGCCGACAGAACCTCAGACCAGCGCCGCCGATCGCGCGATCGGGCATCGATGTGCGACCGTTGCGCTCTCGATCGGTTGCTTGGGCCTGGCAGCGCTCGCCCCGCTGGAGGTCCGCATCATCGCGGCCGGGCTACAGCCCGTGACCGGATCGGCGACACGTGGCGCGCTCAAGTCACCCTGGGTGCTGCAACCGGTGTTCGCTGAATTCTCGGTGCTCTCGCCGACCTGGCTGTGGCTCGTGATCCCAGCACTCACCGCGATTATTGCGCTCGTCGCGGTGCTGTTCTCGGGCAGCAGGATGTGGAAGGTGCGGCGCGTGCCAGCATGGAGCTCCGCCTCGTCGGGTGTCGATCGGGGCGTCGGCTACACGTCGTTCGGCTACGCGAACCCGATGCGCAAGGTGCTCGCCAACCTGCTGCTGACCCGGGGACAGCTTCGTCAAGTGCAAGCCAGCCCCGGCGAGGCCGAGCCAGAAGATCGCGCTGAGCTGTACCCGCTTGGCCCGGACAGTCCTGCGTCGCTGCATTATCGGGTGGACATCGTGGAGGTGGTGGAGCAATACCTGTACCAGCCGGTCCTGGTCGCGTTGCTCACGATCGTGCGCGTCGCGAAGCGGCTGCAGTCGGGCCGGCTCGACGCGTACCTC
The DNA here is from genome assembly GCA_043746395.1 of Pseudonocardiales bacterium. Taxonomy (GTDB): domain Bacteria; phylum Actinomycetota; class Actinomycetes; order Mycobacteriales; family Jatrophihabitantaceae; genus JAYTRE01. Next base: position 31,955 of record JAYTRE010000064.1, on the reverse strand, counting down.
GCCTACATGCTCATCGCGCTGGTCGCGGTCCTGGCAGTCGTGACCGCCGTGGCCTGACCGCCAGCCGTTCCACCCCCGCCTTGGCCTGTCAGCAGGCAGACACGCCGCGTGGAACCCTGCTATGGGGCCAAGGCGGGGGCAGCGAGCAGTTCGTCCCTCGTGGCAGGCAGGCCACTGCGCCCGCGCGGCCCAGGCTTCACAGCGAGCACTTGGTTGATGCCGATCCGGTTCGCCTCAAATGCAAGCGCCGAACCCGCCATGTAGAGCCGCCAAATGCGCGCGCGCCCCGCGCTGGTCGCCGCGACCGCCTCGTCCCAGTGCAGCTCGAGGTTCGCCACCCAGGCACGCAGCGTCAGCGCGTAGTGCTCACGCAACGACTCGACGTCGCGAACCTCGAAGCCGGCACCCTCGATCGCCTCGAGCATCGTCGCGATCGGCTCGAGCTCACCGTCGGGGAACACGTAACGATCGACGAAGGAGGTCTTGGAAAACGCCGCGGGCTTGCCCGGCCGGCGCGAGATCGCGTGGTTCAGCAGCCGCCCTTCGGCACGCAGCAGCGCGAACAGGTCCGCGGTGTACGTCGGCAGCAGCGCTACGCCCACATGCTCGGCCATCCCGATGCTGGAGATCGCGTCGTAGGGCCCATCACGCACGTCGCGGTAGTCCTGGACCCTGATCTCCACAAGATCAGACACCCCCGCGTCGACCACCCGCTTCTGCGCGTAGTCGGCCTGCTCGTGCGACAGCGTGACGCCGACGACGCGCGCTCCGTACGTGCGGGCGGCGTGCAGCGCGAACGTGCCCCACCCGCAGCCGACGTCGAGTACCCGCATCCCCTCGGTCAGACCCAACTTGCGCGCCACCAGATCGCACTTGGCGAACTGCGCCTGGCTCAGGTCCATCGACGGTTCGGCCCAGTACGCGCACGAGTAGGTCATCGACTCGCCAAGCACCAGCCGGTAGAAGTCGTTGCCGACGTCGTAGTGGTGCGCGATCGCGTCCGCGTCGCGGCTCTTGCTGTGGCGGCGACCGGCCAGGTGCGCCTCCTCGGCCGGCGGCTTCGGCGGCAGCCCGATGATCCCGAGCTTGAGTGCCGCCTTCACAAGGGCCCTCCTGGTGCCGGCATCAATGACCACGCCGGGCCCGTCCTCCGGCACCGCCACCCGTTCCAGCTCGTCCAGCCAGGCCAGCAGGTCGCCGTCGAACTCGACATCGCCGGACACGTAGGCGCGCACGAAGCCGAGCTCGTTCGGCGCCCACATCAGCCGGCGCAACGCCCGTCGATGCTTGAGGTGCAGCCGCACCGGCGCGTCCGGCGGCCCGAACTCGCTGCCGTCCCAACAGCGCACGCTGATGTTGGCCTCCCGGCCGAGCGCTGCCCGCACGAGGGGTGCGACGGTGTCCGCCACTGTCCTCATGCGCTCCAGGATATGCCTCAGGAATGCAACCTTCGGCCCCCGCAGCGGGCCCAAAGTTGCACAATCGCGGGGATCAGGCCAGCCAACAGGCAGGGGCGTGATCGTTGATCATCCCGACCGCCTGCATTAGCGAGTGCGCCGTCGTCGGCCCGACGAAGCGAAACCCCCGCCGCTTGAGTTCGGCGGCGAGTGCCACCGACTCCGGCGAGGTCGACGGCGCCGGCCCGAGGCCGCCCGGCGTACGGTGCCCGACCGGGGCGAACGACCACAGCAGCGCGTCCAGCCCCTCGGGAACCGTTGACCGGACGGCGCGGGCGTTGGCGATCGTCGCCTCGATCTTGGCGCGGTTGCGCACGATGCCCGCATCGGCCATCAGCCGATCGACGTCGGGCCGCGCGAAGGCGGCCACGGCATCGACGTCGAAGTCGTGAAAGGCCGCGCGAAACGCGGCGCGCTTGCGCAGGATGATCAGCCAGGACAGTCCGGCCTGGAACGCCTCGAGGCTGAGCCGCTCGAACAACTCCCGTTCCCCGTGCAGGGGCCGGCCCCACTCGTCGTCATGGTAGGCGAGGTACTCCGGTGCCGAGGTCGCCCAGGAGCAGCGCTGCCGCTCAGCCGGCACTGCTCACATCGACGCCGGGCGGCTCCGTGCCCCGCAGCCTGGCGAGCTGCTCGCCGCGCAGCCGGGCGAGCTGCTCGTCACGCTGACGCAGCTCGTCGACCAGCCGGTCCAGCAACTGGTCGGTCTCGGCGAAGCGGTAGCCCCGTACGGCAACGGGCAGCCGCACCGACGCGACCTCCTCGGCGGTCAGGGCCCGCTCGCCCGGCAGCGTCCAGAGGGGTTCGTCGCGCACTACCGGGGCGATCTGCTCACCGGCAGGCAGCACGCGCGTGAGGATGAGGAACAGGCCCGCGATCAGCACGATCGCGAGCACCCCGTACAGGGCCAGGGTCAGCACCCGTCGATCGTGTCATGCCGACGCACCGGTGGACCGCAGCGGTGCCTCGAACACCGCGAACGCCGCCTCCACGTCGGCCGCGTGATGCAGCAGGTCCAGGGCGGCCTGGCGGACGAACCGCCGGTCCCGCAGCGATTCCAGGTAGGTCCACAGCGGGGCGAAGAAACCATCAGGGTCGAGCACGATCACCGGCTTGTCGTGCATGCCCAGCGAAGCCGAGGTCCATGCCTCGAAGAACTCCTCGAAGGTGCCGATGCCCCCGGGCAGCACGAGGAAGACGTCGGCCCGCTCGTCCATGATGCGCTTGCGCTCGCGCATCGACTCGACGACGAGCAACTCGTCGGCGTCGGTGTCAGCGACCTCGAAGGCCATCAGGTGCCGGGGAATCACGCCGACAGTCGGCGCTCCGCCGGCGCGCGCGGCCTGGGCCACAGCGCCCATCATCGAGACCCGGCCGCCCCCAGATACGAGGCTGTGGCCGCCCGCGGCGATCCGGGCGCCGACGGCGTGCGCCAGCTCGCGGTAGGCGGGTTCGATCCCCTCCGACGAGGCGCAGTAGACGCAGACGACCGCCATCACTGCCCGTCGTGGGTGCGGGCGTGCGCCGCGTCATGATGGGCCCGGCGCTCGAGTTCGGCCCGCTCCGAGCGGGCCGTGGCAGCCTCGACGATGCGCGCGACGATCTCGTCCACATCGTCGGTGCTCACGGCAAGATCCAGGTCTGCGGCACCGATCTTGGCACCGGCCAGCACCGAACTGCGCAGCCAGTCGAGCAGCCCCCGCCAGTAGTCGACGCCATAGAGCAGCACCGGGAAGCGGGTCACCTTCTGGGTCTGCACCAAGGTCAGCGCCTCGAACATCTCATCGAGCGTCCCGAACCCGCCGGGCATGATCACGAAGGCCTGCGCGTACTTGACGAACATCGTCTTGCGCGCGAAGAAGTAGCGGAAGTTGATGCCCAGGTCGACCCAGTCGTTGAGCTTCTGCTCGAAGGGCAACTCGATGCCCAGCCCGACCGACACGCCACCCGCCTCGGACGCCCCGCGGTTGACGGCCTCCATGACACCGGGACCGCCGCCGGTGATCACGGCGAAGCCGGCCTCGGCCAGCGCGGCACCGAGCGCGCGCCCGGCCGCGTAGTCGGGGTGCTCGCGGGAAATGCGGGCCGAGCCGAAGACCGACACGGCGGCGGGGAGCTCGGCGAGCAGGCCGAAGCCTTCGACGAACTCGCTCTGGATCCGCAGCACCCGCCAGGGATCGGTGTGCACCCAGTCCGAGGAACCACGCGAGTCGAGCAGTCGCTGGTCGGTGGTGCCGCTCTTGATCTGGGTGCGGCGCATCAGCACCGGCCCGCGGCGGTGTTCGGTGCGCCCCTCGTCTGAAGTCATTGGTGCACGCTATCCGGGCTCAGACGGGGCGCAGCCGCTCGTGCGGCTCTGGCGGCAGCGCGATCGTGATCATGTCTCCGACGCGGACCTCGCCGCCGGTGACGACCACACCCATGATGCCCGCCTTGCGGACGAGCTCCCCGGCATCGTCACGGTCCAAGACGGCGCCGAGCAAACCGCGCTGGTAGCCGTCCAGCTGCGCGCACGGATTGCGCAGGCCGGTCACCTCGAGCTCCGCCTCGGCACCGAGGCGCAGTCGCGATCCCGCCGGCAGGCCGAGCAGGTCCAACCCCCGGGTCGTCACGTTCTCCCCCATCACCCCGGGGCCGACCCGGAACCCGGCGGCGACCAGCTCGTCGTGCAGCTCGGCGGCGACCAGGTGCACCTGCCGCAGGTTGGGTGCGGACGGGTCGCGGGCCACCCGAGAGCGGTGCTGAACGGTGACCCCGGCGTGCGCGTCGCCCGCAACACCCTGCCCGGCGACGAACCGGATCGAGTCGACGACGATCTTGCTGAACGCGTGCCGGGCGTCGCAGCTCACGGCGACGACGACGCCGGTCCCGGGCCGAGCGCTGCCGGGAAGGCCGGTCACGACAGGAAGCGGACGAGTGCCGTCTCAGCGTCGGCCACCGCGGCCAGCTCGACGTGCTCGTCCCGCGTGTGGGCCAGGTTGGGGTCGCCGGGCCCGAAGTTGACGGCCGGCATCCCCAACTCGCCGAAGCGGGCGACGTCGGTCCAGCCCAGCTTGGCCCGCGGCTCACCGCCGATGGCAGCGACCATCGCCTTCGGCAGCGCCGCGTCCAGGCCCGGCCGCGCAGCAGGCGCCGAATCCGTCACGTCCACCGCGAAACCGTGGAACACCTCGCGCAGGTGCGCCTGCGCCTCCGGCTCGGTGCGGTCCGGCGCGTAGCGGAAGTTCACCGTGACGGTGCACTCGTCCGGGATGACGTTGCCGGCCACGCCCCCGGTGATCGCCACCGCGTTGAGCCCTTCGCGGTAGGTGAGCCCGTCGACGAGAATCTCGCGCGCGGGGTAATCGGCCAGCCGCTCCAGGATCGGCGCGGCCGCGTGGATCGCGTTGACACCGAGCCACGAGCGGGCAGCGTGAGCCCGCACCCCGTGCGTGGTCACCAAAGCGCGCACCGTGCCCTGACAGCCGCCTTCGATCACACCGCCGGTGGGTTCGAGGAGCACCGCGAGATCACCGCCGAGCACGCCCGGGCGGTCGCGGGCCAGGCGCCCCAGGCCGTTGCGCGCGGCCTCGACCTCCTCGCAGTCGTAGCAGACCCAGCTGAGATCGACGCGCGGGTCGAGCGCGCCGGAGCCCACCAGGTGCGCGATCCGCAGCAGCACCGCGACACCCGATTTCATGTCCGCGCTGCCGCACCCGTACAGCACGCCGCCCTCGACGCGGGACGGGACGTTGTCGGCGGTCGGGACGGTGTCCAGGTGCCCGGCCAGCACCACCCGCTGCGCCCGACCCAGCTCGGTGCGCGCCAGCACGACGTTGCCGTCACGCTCCACGACCAGCGCGGGATAGCCCCGCAACGCCGCCTCCACCAGGTCCGCCAGCTCCGCCTCGCCACCGGAGACCGACGGCACGTCGACGAGCGCGCCGGTCAGGGAACCGGCGTCCGACGACAGATCCAACACGTTCGCGAGGCTACGCGACGGCGCTGGTTAGGGTTGGGGGCGTGACCCAACCCAGTGAACGAGTCGGCGCAGGCGGGCGCGGCGCCGCGTGGGGATACGGCCTGGCTACCACCGTCACCGACGGCGCAGCTGCGGGTGCGGTGCTGGACAGCTGGTACCCGAGCCTTGCGCTCGGCGCCCCGAGCGCGGCCTCGACCGCACCGCATGAGCTCGCCACGCTCACCGGCACGCCAGGAACGGCCAAGGACCGCCGCGTTCGCGTGGACGTTGTGCTGACCACCATCGAGCTGGACGCTGCGCCGGCGACGGTGCCGGATGCCTACCTGCGCCTGCACCTGCTCTCGCACCGGCTGGTGGCGCCACATGGTCTCAACCTCGACGGCATCTTCAGTGTGCTGCCCACCGTCGTGTGGACCGCATGGGGCCCCTGCGCGGTCGAGGACTTCGAGCGGACCCGCCTCGCGCTGCGCCGCCACGGTGGCGTCGACATCCTCGGCATCGACAAGTTCCCGCGGATGACCGACTACGTCGTGCCCAGCGGCGTGCGAATTGCCAACGCCGACCGGGTCCGGCTCGGTGCGCACCTCGCGGCGGGCACCACCGTGATGCACGAGGGTTTCGTCAACTACAACGCCGGCACGCTGGGCACGTCAATGGTCGAGGGGCGCATCTCGGCGGGTGTCGTGGTCGGGGAAGGTTCCGACGTGGGGGGCGGCGCGTCGATCATGGGGACGCTGTCCGGCGGCGGCACCCAACGCATCACGATCGGGCGCCACTGCCTGATCGGCGCGAACGCGGGCGTCGGCATCTCCCTCGGCGACGACTGCGTGGTCGAGGCTGGCACCTACATCACGGCCGGTTCGAAGCTCAGCCGGCCCGACGGCAGCGTCGTCAAGGCCCTCACGCTGTCCGGTCAGCCCGGCCTGCAGTACTGGCGCAACAGCGTCACCGGTGCCCTGGAGGCCCGGCCGAGGCAGGGCCGAGGCAGCGCCCTCAACGATGACCTGCACGCCAACAACTGAGGCGTGATGAGCGCTAACACCCGCCGTGGGCTGGTAGTCGCCGCCGCCGTCGTGCTCGTCGCCGTGGTCGGCGGGCTGGGCCTGCGCGCGCTGTGGCACACCGCCCTGTCGCAATTCACCCCGACCGGCTGCACGCTCGGCGCGTTCAGCCTGGACACGAGCCAGGCCGCAGTCGCCTCGACGATGGTCGGGGTCGTGACGACCCGCGGGCTGCCCGAGCGGGCCGCGGTGCTCGCCCTGGCCGCGGGCCTGCAGGAAAGCAAGCTGCGCAACCTGCCGCCCGGTAATGGCGACCGCGACTCGGTCGGCGTGCTGCAGCAGCGCCCGTCGCAGGGCTGGGGCACCGCCGCCCACCTCAACGACGTCCACTTCGCGACCAACGCCTTCCTCAACGCGCTGCTGCGGGTGCCGAGCTGGCAGACGCTGCAACTGGCCACGGCCGTCCAGGACGTGCAGAACTCCGCGGACGGCAGCGCGTACGCCCAGCACGAGACCGAGGCCCAAGCGGTGGCCGACCGGCTCATGGGCAAGCCACCGGCCGGGATCACCTGCTCGTTCGACAAGCCGACCGTCGTCGCCACGACCGCCGCCATCTCCGCAGCGCTGCAGCGCGACCTGCCGGTGAACACGCCCACCGTCACGCCGCGCGCGGTCACCGTGCCGGGGGCCGGCTGGCAGACGGCGGCGTGGTTCGTGGCCAACGCCGACCGCCTCGGCATCGACACCGTCGCCTACGACGGCAAGAGCTGGTCGCGCGCCAACGGCTGGCGTGCCGGCAGCGCGCCGGCCACCGCGGTGGTCGCGACGCTGCCCGCCTGACGAACCAGCGGAATGGGTCTCAGTGCTCGCTGACCTGCGGCGGCAGCGCCATGATGAACGGCGGATCGCTGTCGGTCTTGCCGACCTTGGACGCGCCGCCCGGTGAACCCAGCTCGTCGAAGAAGTCGACGTTGGCTGCGGTGTAGTCGCGCCACTTGTCGGGCAGATCGTCCTCATAGAAGATCGCCTCGACCGGGCAGACCGGCTCGCAGGCCCCGCAGTCGACGCACTCGTCGGGGTGGATGTAGAGCATCCGGGCACCCTCGTAGATGCAGTCGACCGGGCACTCCTCGATGCAGGCCTTGTCCAGCAAATCCACACACGGCTCGGCGATCACGTATGTCACTGCGGTCCTCCGGGGCGATCTCGGTCGTCGTCGGTCGTCGTCGCGGCCCTAGTATGCCGCTCGTGCTGGAGCGTAGCTGGGTCGGTCGGCGGGTCAGCATCCGACGTGTCGTCGCACGCGCGGATGACGGCCGGCTGCTGTTCGGCGACGTGGTCGGCGACCTGCTCGGATTGGACGACGCGGCGGCTCTCGTCGAATCCCGCGACGGCCTGGTCGAGGTCGTCCTCGCTCAGGTCGCGCGGGCCCGCCTGGTGCTGGCTTCGGCAGCCGACGAGCTGGGGTTGGAGGCGATCGCCGCGCGAGGCTGGCGCCCCGCCGAGACGGGGGCCGTCGGCGGCTGGGTGCTGCGGGCCGCGCAGAGCTTCACCGGACGGGCCAACTCCGTCTTGCCGCTGCGGGCCCCGGGGCTGCCCCTGGACGAGGCCCTCGCCGCGGCTAGCACGTGGTACGCCGCCCGGGACTTGCCGCTGCGCGTGCAGGTACCCGTCGAGTCCCGGCGGCTGCTCGACGCCGGGCTCGCCGAGCAGGGCTGGCCGGCCGAGCCGGACGTGCACGTCATGGTGGGACGCCTGGATGTCCTGAGCGCCGGCACCGGGGCAGCTCGCAGCACGGCGACCGGGCCGGCGGTGGGCATCGACACCGTCCCGGACGGCGGCTGGCTCGGCTGTTACCGCGGCGGTGCCGGAGCGTCGCAGGCGGCCCGGGACCTGCTGGTCCGCCACGACCGGGTCGGCTTCGCGTCGATCCGCCGCGGGCCGCAGGTCCTCGCCATCGGCCGGGGTGCCGTCGACGACGCCTGGCTGGGCATCACCGCGGTGGAGGTGGTGGCCGAGCATCGCCGCCAGGGCCTGGCGGCGGCCGTCATGAGCGCCCTGTGGGAATGGGGCCGGGCGCACGGCGCGACCCGCAGCTACCTGCAGGTCTCCTCCGACAACGCGGCGGCATGCGCCCGCTACGAGACGCTGGGCTACTGGCGCCACCACGACTATCACTACCGGATCGATCCGTCACCAGCTGCCGTCAGCGCTGGGCAGGAGGCGCTGGTTGCGGCCAACCGCGCGCCGTTCACCGACGCAGCGGACGGCGGCCCGGCGGGGCAGCGCCGGTAAGCACGCACGTCACCGTCCCGGCGACCGCGCCGCCGAACAGCACGCCGTAGGCCACCCATTCCACGCCGCCACCGCTGGGCAAGATGACATCGCCCTCCGGCCGCGGCACCATGCCGATGATGACGACGACGACCAGCCAACTCAGGAAGGGCAGCACCGCGGCCGCCGCCGTGTTGACGAGCCCGCGGGCCAGCCGGGGCAGCGCGATGTTGCCGGCGATCGCGCAGACCACCACGACCGGAACGAGCACCCGACCGACGTAAAGCGGCACGAACAGCAGCTCGAGGAGCGCCGCCAGAGCCGCGCACGCGCACAGCAGGACCACGCCGGCCCAGTCGAGCAGGCCGGCGCGCTGCCTGACCTCGGCGGGACCGCTCATCCCCATGCTCTTCGCGCCAGCGCTCATCGGATCCCGCCGAACAGATCAGTCTCCCGGCCGTCAGGATCCCGGTCGGGGCCCAGCTGGCCGCGCGCCAAGCGGAAGTACTCCATGCCCAGCACCTCCAGCCCGAGGTTGTTCGACAGCGCGAAGAACGGGCCGCGCACACTGATCTGCGTGGCGTGCGCCCGCATCGCGTCCTGCTTGGCGCTGACGAACTCCCTCGCGTCGATCGCGGTGGTGACCTGCGCGTCGTCGTTGCCGAATGGCAGCTCCTCGGCACGTGCCACGCCGAAGAACGTCGGCTCACCGGCCGCCACGAGCGCGTCGATACCGCGCTGCAGCACCGATCTCGGCACCGCCGTCCAGTAGATCTTGGCGACCTGCCACGGCTCGCCCACCCCCCCGGGCTGCCCCGCGCGCTCGGCCGCAGCCATCGCCACCCGATGCGCCATGATGTGGTCGGGGTGCCCGTAGCCGCCGCTCTCGTCGTAGGTAACGAGCACCTGGGGGCGGAGCTCGCGGATCACGGCCACCGCCGCATCGACCGCAGCGTCGAACGTCTCGGCGTCGCGTTCGGCGTGCCAGAAGGCCCGCGGATCGTCGTTGCCCACGGTGCCCATCATCCCGCTGTCGCGCCAGCGGCCGGCACCGCCGAGGAAGCGATGGTCCTCGACGCCGAGGCAGCGCATGGCCGCGGCGAGCTCGGCGATACGGTAGCCGCCCAGCTGGTCGGCGCGCTCGGCCGACAGGCCCTCGAGCTCGGGCACGAGCACCTCGCCCAGCTCACCCAGGGTGCAGGTCAGCAGCGTGACGTGCGCCCCGGCCGCGGCGTAGCGGGCCATCGTGGCGCCGGTGCCGATGGTCTCGTCGTCCGGGTGGGCGTGGACGAGCAGCAGCCGCCAGGGCGCCTGGTTCACGACTCCGGCTGCTTGTCCAGCAAAACTGCGCCGGGCGGCTGGTGAGCGTCCTCGACTTGCAGACCCCGGTCCTCGGCAGCGGCGATGTCGGCGCGCACCTCGGGGTGGTGGCAGGCGACGAAGTGTTGCGGCGCCTTCGCCTCCAGTGGTGGCACGGCGGCACGGCATTGCTCGCGCTGGCTGTCGTCGAGGAGCTCGCGGTACTTGGGGCAGCGGGTGTGGAACACGCAACCGCTGGGCGGGTTGATCGGGCTGGGCAGGTCGCCGACAAGCAGGATCCGGTTCCGGCGCGACTCCTTGGCCGGGTCGGGCACCGGCACCGCCGACATCAACGCGTGGGTGTACGGGTGCATCGGCGCGCTGTAGAGCGTGTCGCGGTCGGCGAGTTCCATCATCTTGCCGAGGTACATCACCGCTACCCGATCGGAGATGTGGCGCACGACCGACAGGTCGTGGGCGACGAAGATGTAGGCGAGGTTGAACTCGTTCTGCAGATCTTCGAGCAGGTTGACGACCTGCGCCTGCACGGAGACGTCGAGCGCCGAGACCGGTTCGTCGCAGACGATGAGCTTTGGCCGCAGCGCGATCGCGCGAGCGATGCCGATGCGCTGGCGCTGGCCGCCGGAGAACTCGTGCGGGTAGCGGTTGTAGTGCTCGGGGTTCAACCCGACGCGCTCCATGATCCCCTGGACCTCGGCCTTGATCCCGTTGGCGGTCTTGGCGTTCTGGATCCGAAACGGGGCACCGACGATCGTGCCGATCGTATGCCGCGGGTTCAGCGACGAGTACGGGTCCTGGAAGATCATCTGGATGTCGCGGCGAATACCGCGCATCTGCGATCGCCCGTAGCCGCTGATCTCCTGGCCCTGGAAACGAATCGAGCCGGCCGTGGGCTCGAGCAGCTTGGTCACCACTCGGCCCGTAGTCGACTTGCCACAGCCGGACTCGCCCACCAGCCCCAGCGTCTCGCCCGCGCCGAGGGCGAAGCTGAGGCCGTCGACTGCCCGGACCGCCCCGACCTGGCGCTGGAAGACGATCCCGCGCTTGATCGGGAAGTGCTTGGTGAGACCGTCCACGGCCAGCAGCGCGTCTGGGTCACTGGCCGCCGCGTGCGGCGTGGCCCCGGCGTCGGGGTTGGTCGGTGTGCTCATCAGTGGGAACTCTCCTCGATGGGCTTCACAACGCGGGGACGATCTCGCTCTGGAAGATTTGGCGCCGCTGCTCGGGCGGGAGGTGACACCGCACCCGGTGGCCGGGCGCGGTGTCGACCAGGTCGGGATGCTCGCTGAAGCACGCCCTGTCCGGCACCCGGTCGCTGAAGCGGCAGCGCGGGTTGAACACGCAGCCCTTCGGCACCTGGATCAGCGACGGCGGCTGCCCGGGGATCGGCGTCAGCCGCGTCTGCCGGGTGCGGTCCATTCGGGGCATGGAAGCGAGCAGGCCCCACGCATAGGGCATCTCCGGGCGGTAGAAGATGTCGTCGACGGAGCCCTGCTCTACGCATTGGCCGCCGTACATCACCACGACCGAGTCACAGGTCTCGGCGACGACGCCGAGGTCGTGGGTGATCAGGATGATCGCGGAGTTGAACTCGCGCTGCAGGTCCTTCATCAGCTCGAGGATCTGGGCCTGCACGGTGACGTCGAGCGCGGTCGTGGGCTCGTCGGCAATGAGCAGTTTTGGATCGCACACCAATGCCATCGCGATCATCGCGCGCTGGCGCATGCCGCCGGAGAACTGGTGCGGGTAGTCGTGGAAACGCTTGTCCGGGTTCGGGATTCCCACCCGCTCGAGCATCTCGATGCAGCGCTTGCGCGCGTCGCGCTTGCTCACCTTGTTGTGTACCCGGTACGCCTCCAGCAGCTGCGAACCGATCGTGTAGAACGGGTGCAGCGACGACAGCGGATCCTGGAAGATCATCGCCATCTCCTCGCCACGCAGGCCGCGCATCTGCGCCTCGCTGGCGGCGACCAGGTCCTGCCCGTCCAGCCAGATCTGGCCGGTGACCTGCGCCTTGGAGCCCTTGTGCAACCCCAGGATCGCTTGACTGGTCACTGACTTGCCGGAACCGGACTCGCCGACGATGCCGAGGATCTGCCCCCGGTCCACGTCGAAGGACAGCCCGTCGACGCTCTTGACCACGCCGTCGGCGGTGGGGAAGTGCACCCTCAGGTCGCGGACGGACAGGAACGCCTCCGGCCGCACGGCGGGCTCTTGACGGACCTCGATGGGTTCGGCAGTCACCTCGGTGACGCTCCTGTTCTCAGCTGTAGCTCACGCGTGGATCGACCACGGCGTAGAGGATGTCCACGATGAGGTTCGCCAACACGATTGCGAGCGCCGCCACGATTGTCACGCCCAAGATGATGGGCAGGTCCTGCTGACGGATGGACTGGATGGACAGGTAGCCGAGTCCGCGCAGGTTGAACACCGTTTCGGTGATGACCGTGGTCCCGATCAGGGTGCCGACGTCGATGCCGAAGATCGTGACGATGGGCGTGAGCGCAGCCCGCAGGCCGTGCTTGACCACGACGGTGCGCCGCGGCAGGCCTTTGGCCCGCGCGGTGCGGATGTAGTCCTCGCTCATGGTCTCCATCATGTTGGCCCGGGTGAGTCGTGCGTAGAGCGCGGCGAACAGGAAGGCCAGCGCGATCCACGGCAGGATCATGCTCTTGAGCCACTGGAGCGGGTCCTGGGTGATGCCGACGTAGGAGACGTTGGGCAGCCACTTGAGCTGGTACTCGAAGACGAGCAGCAGGATCGGGCCGGTGAAGAAGATCGGCAGCGACACCGCCATGAGCGCCAGCGACATGCCGATCCGGTCGAAGATCGAGCCGGGCCGCAGCGCCGAGATGGTGCCGACCAGGACCCCGCCGAACAGCCACAGGATCGCGGCCCCCGCCGCCAGGCTGAAGCTGACCGGGGCGGCCTGGCCGATGAGCGTGTCCACCGAGGTGTTGAGGCGAAACGAGTAGCCCAGGCAGGGCGCCGGGCACGGGATCGGCGTGCTGACCCCGTCGGTGATCGTCTGCCCGAAGAGGATGCCGCTCAGGAAGTGCCAGTACTGCTCGTACCACGGCAGGTCGAAGCCGAAGCGGTGCTCGAGCAGCTTGAGCTGCAGCCCCGAAGGCGGCGTCTTGTTGATGTAGTAGTAGACCGGCGACTTGTGCGACAGCGCCGGGCCCAGCTGGAAGATCAAGAAGGTCACGACGCTGACGGCCCAAACGACGAGCGCGGCGCCCATCAGCCGGCGGATCACGTAACGGATCATGGTTGCTTCGCCACGATGACCGGCCCGGGGTTACCCGGACCGGTCATCGCCAGCTTTACCTCTCTCTGGTCAGTGGCCTGACGGCGTGCTACCCACCGACTCCGATGTTCACGAAGTCATAGATCCCGAACGCGAGCGCGTTGTCACACGTCACGTTCGTCATCCGCGGGTTGCGGTAGTACAGGTTCTTGCCGAAGAACATCGGCATGTACACCGCGTCCGCCATGACGGCGTTGTCCAGCTTCTCCCAGTCTGCCGTGGTGTTCGCGCCCTTTGGCGCATTGTTGAGAACGGTGTTCACCACCGGGTCGTTCAGACTCGGGTAGTTGGTGTTGCCGTTCGGCAGGATCGAGTCGCCGTTGGCGATCGAGTTCCAGAAGCCGTACCCGGTCGGGAAGTCAGCACCCCAGCCGGCGATGGCGATGCCGAGCCCCTGGTTCTTGATGTTCGCCGGCGAGCCGATGAACGTGCTGTAGTAGCTCGACGCGTCGGCCGTGGCCGCGGTGACCGTGATGCCGACCCGCGACAGGGCCTGCTGCTCGGCCGTGAAGGCCTTCAGCGCGTGCTGGCTCGGGGTCGCGTAGGCCATCTTGACGCTGAAGCCGTTGGGCTTGCCACAGGCCACCAGGGCCGCCTTGGCCTTGACCAGGTCACCGGTGTTGTCCGCACCGACCGGGTAGGGGTTGGTGGTGGGGTTGTAACCCTGGATTCCGGGCGGGGTCATCGAACCCGCCACCGTGCCCGACACCGCGCCGCCGTAAGCCTGCAGCAGCGCCGCCTTGTTGGAGGCGTAGAAGATCGCCTGCCGGCAGTTGACGTTCGGGATGACCGACGGCATGACCGCCAGGTACTGCGTCAATGCGGTCTCGGGGTCGTCAGCATTCTGCTTCAGCGACGGCTGAGTCAGGATCTGGGTCTGGAAGCCCGCGGTCACCGCTGCCGAGGCGTTGGCATCGACCGTGCCGGCCTTGAGCTTGGCATCGGCATCCGCCGGGTCGGAGTCGATGGTGAGGACGACCTTGTCCACCAGCGGGTGGTGAATCGTGTCGGTGCTCTGGCTCCAGTACGGGTTGCGCACGAAGGTGATCTGCTTCTGCGGGGTGTAGGTCTGGATCATGAACGGACCGGAGGCCACCGGGTGCTTGGTGTAGTTCGCGCCGACGAAGCCCTTGCCGCCCTCGACCTTGTACGGGACCGGCGCTGAGGCCGCCATGGCCATCAGGTAGTTGAAGTCGGCGTACGGGCCGGTCAGGTTGAACGTGATGGTGTTGGACGTCGTCGTGATCGTCGACAGGTCACCGCCCTTGTACGGGCCGGCGTAGGACTTGGGGTGCTGGATGATGTTGAGGAAGTAGGACGTCGGGCCGCCGTTGATGACGTCGGTCGCGAACATCCGCTCCACGCCGTACTTGATGTCCATCGGCGTGATCGGCGCGCCGGTGGAGAACTTCAGGCCGGGCTTGAGGGTGTAGGTCCACTTCGAGTAGTCGGCATTGTGAGTGCCCATGTCGGTGGCGAGGTCGGGTGCCAGCGTGAACTTGGTGCCGTTGACCGACTTGTAGCCCATCAGCGACCGGGTTATCAGTCGCTGCATGTTCCAGCACCAGCCGTAGTAGGTACGCGCCGGGTCCCACGAGTCACAGTCGGCCGTGGAGATCAGGTTCAGCGTCCCGCCGGACTTGGTGGAGGGGTTGATGACGTTGGCGAAGGCGGCGTTGTACCCCGACGTGGGGGTGGGCGTGGCGCTGCTGCTGCCACCGGCGGTGCCGGGCGGGGTGCTGGTGGTCTTGGTGCTGCTACACGCAGCGAGCAGCGTTGCCGCTACCGCGACGAGGCTGACCGCAATGGCCGCCCTGGAGTTTCTTCTCATCAGTGATTCTCCGACCTCTCTGTGCGATTACGAGCCACGACTGGAAGGTGCAGCCGCGCCGGACCTATGCCGGTTGGTTGTGCCGGGTCCGGGCGGACCGCGGGACAGCTGTGGGGTGCGGTCATGGCCGCCGTCACTGCGTCGACTTCGGGTCGAGCGCGTCGCGCAGCCCGTCGCCGAAGAGGTTGAAGGCCATGACCGAGATGAAGATGGCGATGCCGGGCAGGAACAGGTAGGTCGGGTCGACCTGGTAGTAGTTGCCCGCGTCACTGAGCATCTGACCCCACGACGGTGTGGGGGCCTGCACGCCGACGCCCAGGAAGGACAGGCCGGCTTCGCCGAGGATGTTGTTGGGGATCGTCAGCGTCGTGTACACCAGGATCGGGCCGACCAGGTTCGGCATGATCTCGCGGGTCATGATCCGGTAGTTGGACGCGCCCAGGCTGCGGGCGGCGTCGACGAACTCCTTCTCCCGGATCGAGAGCACCTGACCGCGCACGATCCGGCCGATGTAGGGGAAGCCGAAGAACCCGAGCACGAAGATGATCAGCGCGAACCGCAGCGGCTGACCGGACAGGCCGAGGACCGAGTTCGTGAACGACAGCACGGTGATGAGCGCGATCGAGAAGAGCAGCGTCGGGAAGGACAGCAGCAGGTCCATGATCCGCGAGATGAACGAGTCGGACCAGCCGCGGAAGTAGCCGGCGATCAGCCCGAGGCTCACGCCGAACAGCAGCGAGAGCAAGGTGGCCATCGCGCCGATGATGAGCGACGTGCGTGCCCCGTAGATCAGCTGCGCAAGGATGTCGTTGCCGCTGACCGGCGTGATGCCCAGCCAGTGCGAGCCGCTGATCCCGCCGTAGTTGCCAAGTGGCATCGTCGTCATCGGGTCGGTGAGGTTGGTGGACCCGGTGTTGTTGGGCGTGAGGTAGTCGTGGCCGTACAGCGCCGTCAGCGGGCGGGCGAAGACCGCCACGAGCACGAGCAGTAGCGCGACGACGCCGCCGGTCATCGCGACCTTGTCGTGCCGCAGCCGCCGCCAGGCGATGACCCCGAGGGAACGACCCTCGATCGCGGCCGCCTCCGGACCGGCGTCGAATCGCGCGGCGCCCGAAGACTCGGTGGCGACGGCAAGTTCACCGGCGGGAAGCGACATCGACCGCGGGGCCTCCTTCGGGTGAACCGGCGTGGGTGGTGCCGGCGATGCTTAGCTTGTGGCTAGCGAAAGAGCGTATGCCCCCGCTCGCCCAGTACGACAGCCAGGTCGAGCCATACGTCAGATCGTGATCTCAGCTCGACGGAATATAGGCCCGCCAACCCTGACGGACAACTGGAAACGTGCCAGCTCGGGGTCTCGATGAACTCCGATCCGGTGTTGTCACTCTAAGCAGTCTCACGCGTTCCTCAGCGCAATCTGTGAAATGAGTTGCGGATTCGTGACCGGAGTGCCGCGCATTCGGTACCCAATCCCCCGAGCCGACCGCGGGCGGCCCCGGGTTCGCCGGCGCCGCTCAGGGCCGGGCTCGTCGGTCGGGCAGGAACGGGAACTCGGCGCGGACCTCGGCAACGGTGGCCGCTTCGACGTCGGCCACCAGCACGGTCTCGGTCCTGCTCGCCTCGGCCAGGACGCGGCCCAGCGGATCGATGATCGCCGAATCCCCTACATGCGCGAGGCCCTGCACCGTCCCGACGCGGTTGACCCCGACGACGTAGGCCTGGTTCTCGATGGCGCGCGCGCGCAGCAGGGCCCGCCAGTGCTCGCGGCGCGGCTCGGGCCAGTTCGCGGGCACCACGTACAGGTCGGTGTCGTGGGCCCGGTCCCAGAACTCGTCGGCGAAGCGCAGGTCGTAACAGACGAACACCGTCACCCGCAGCCCCGCCACATCGACGGTGAGGTGCTCGGTGCCCGCGGTGTAGCGCTCGTGCTCCCCCGCGTAGCTGAACGGATGAATCTTGCTGTAGCGCTGGATCGAGCCGTCGGGCGCCGCGACGACGGCGTTGTTGCGGTAGCCGCCGTCGGCGCCGCGCTGGGCGATCGAGGCGACGAGATGCGCGCGGTGCTCGCTGGCCCGCTCGAGCAGGAACTGCTCGTTCGGGCCGCCCTCCGGCTCGGCGATCCGCTCGGGATGCATCGAGAACCCGGTCGCGTACATCTCGCTCAGCACGATGAGCCCGGCTCCGGCGCCGGCCGCCTGGGCGATCATCGGGGCGACCCGGGCGCGGGTCGTCGTCGCGTCCTCCCAGGCGATGTCGTGCTGGATCGCGGCGACCTTCACGGCACGCTTCCCTTCAACCGGCGCAACGCCTCGTCGAGCACGTCAGGCTGTTTGCAGAACGCGAAGCGCACGTAGCTGTCCCCGTCGGGCGAGTCGTAGAACACGCTGCTGGGGATCGCGACCACCCCGGCGCGGTGCGGCAGCTCGCGGCAGAAACCCACGGCGTCGCGGTGCACATCGACGGTGGCGAAGTAGGTGGCCTGTGGGGCGAGCACGTCCCAGCCGAGGCCGGCCAGCCCGTCGCAGAGCTGGTCGCGTTGCCGTTGCAGCTGTGCTGCGGCGCCGGTGTAGTACGCCGGGCCGGCTTCCAGCGCGCGTGCGACGGCGGGCTGGAACGGGGCTCCGCTGACGTAGGTGAGGAACTGTTTGACCGTGCGGACGGCCTGGAGCAGGGGCGGCACGGCGCAGGCCCAGCCGATCTTCCACCCGGTCACGCTGAACGTCTTGCCGGCGCTGCTGATGGTGACGGTGCGCTCGCGCATGCCGGGCAGCGTCGCGATCGGCACGTGGGCCCGGCCGTCGAAGGTGAGGTGCTCGTAGACCTCGTCGGAGACGATCAGCAGGTCGTGCTCGCGGGCCACCGCGGCAATCGTCTCCAGTTCTGCGGCAGCGAACACCTTGCCGGTCGGGTTGTGCGGGCTGTTCAGCAGGATGGCGACCGTTGCCGGGGTGACGGCCGCGCGCAGCTCCGCGGGGTCGAAGGCCCAGCCCGCACCGTCACGGCGCAGGGTCACGGGGCTCCGGCGGGCTCCAGCCAGCGCGATGCACGCGGCGTAGGAGTCGTAGTACGGCTCGAAGACGACCACCTCGTCGCCGGGCCCGGCGAGGGCGAGGATCGCCGCCGCGATGGCCTCGGTCGCGCCGGCGGTGACGAGCACCTCGGCGTCAGCGTCGAAATCGAGCGCATAGCAGCGGCGTTGGTGCTCGGCGATCGCGCGGCGCAGCTGCGGGATCCCCGCACCGGGCGGGTACTGGTTGTGTCCGCCGCGGATCGCGTCGACGGCGGCCTCCAGCAGCTCGCCGGGACCGTCGGTGTCGGGGAAACCCTGGCCGAGGTTGATGCTGTCGGTCTGGATCGCGAGGGCGGACATCTCGGCAAAGACCGTCGTGCCGAAGTCACGCATGCGTTCGACGAGCGGTTCCCGGGCCACGTCATGAGGGTAAGGCGCGCTCTTGCGCGCTTAGCGGCATGGGTAGCCGTTCGCAATGCTGGCCGCTTGGACAGTGTGCAGGCGCGCCGCGGCAGCACGGCGAGTCTGCACACTGTCGCGTCTCAGCACACTGTCGGGTCTCAGGACGGCTGCTTCGCGCGCCGTCCCCGCTGCTTCTCGCGGTCCTGAGCCAGCAGGCTCACCTTGCGCAGGCGCACCGTCGCCGGGGTTACCTCGACGCACTCGTCGTCGCGACAGAACTCCAACGCCTGCTCCAAGGACAGCACCCGATGCGGGATCAGCGGCACGAGCACGTCGCCGGAGGACTGGCGCATGTTGGTGAGCTTCTTCTCCTTGGTCGGGTTGACGTCCATGTCGTCGGCCCGGGAGTTCTCGCCGACGATCATGCCCTCGTAGACCTCGGTGGCCGGCCCGACGAACATGGTGCCCCGCTCCTGCAGGTTGGCCAGTGCGAAGCCCGTCGTCATGCCGCGCCGGTCAGCGACCAGTGAGCCGCTGGGCCGGGTGCGGATGTCGCCCGTCCACGGCTCGTAGCCCTCGTGGATGTGGTGCAGCAGCCCGGTGCCGCGGGTCTCGGTGAGGAACTCGGTGCGGAACCCGATCAGGCCGCGGGCCGGCACGACGTACTCCATCCGCACCCAGCCCGTGCCGTGGTCCACCATCTGCTCCAGGCGGCCCTTGCGCAGCGCCAGCAGCTGGATGATCACGCCCTGGTAGTCCGAGGGCGCGTCGATCGTCATGCGCTCCATCGGCTCGTGCAGTTTGCCGTCGATCGTGCGAGTGACCACCTGCGGCTTGCCGACGGTGATCTCGAACCCCTCGCGACGCATGATCTCGACGAGGATCGCCAGCTGCAGCTCGCCGCGCCCCTGCACCTCCCAGGTGTCGGGACGCTCGGTGGGCAGCACTCGAATGGACACGTTGCCGACGAGCTCGGCGTCGAGACGATTGATGACCTGGCGCGCAGTGAGCCGCGTGCCGGACTGCCCGGCCAGCGGCGCGGTGTTGATGCCGATCGTCATCGAGATCGACGGCTCGTCGATGGTGATCACCGGCAGCGGCCGCGGGTCCTCGGGATCGGCGAGGGTCTCCCCGATCGTGATGTTCTCGATGCCGGCGATGGCGATGATGTCGCCCGGACCGGCAGATTCGGCCGGGACACGGTCGAGGGCATGCGTCATGAGCAACTCGGTGATCTTGACGCGCTCGATCGTGCCGTCCGCCCGGCACCAGGCGGCCTGCTGGCCCTTGCGGATCGTGCCGTTGTGCACGCGGCACAGCGCCAGGCGGCCCAGATAGGGCGAGGCGTCCAGGTTGGTGACGTGCGCCTGCAGCGGCGCTCCCTCGACGAAGGTCGGGGCGGGGATCGTGGTGAGGATGGTCTCGAAGAAGGGCTGCAGGTCCTCCTCCTCGGGCATCGCGCCGTCCTCGGGACGCTTGAGCGAAGCGCGGCCGGCCTTCGCGCAGGCATACACGATGGGGAAGTCGAGCACGGCGGCGGAGTCGGCGGAGGAATCCAGCAGGTCCAAGAACAGCTCGTAGGTCTCGTCGACGACCTCGGCGATCCTGGCGTCGGGCCGGTCCACCTTGTTGATCACAAGGATGACCGGCAGGCGCGCTGCCAGGGCCTTGCGCAGCACAAAGCGGGTCTGCGGCAGCGGACCTTCCGATGCGTCGACGAGCAGCACCACCCCGTCGACCATCGACAGGCCGCGTTCGACCTCGCCGCCGAAGTCCGCGTGGCCGGGCGTATCGATGATGTTGATCGTGACCTGGTTGCCGTCGGGCCCCACATAGTCCACCGCGGTGTTCTTCGCGAGGATCGTGATGCCCTTCTCGCGCTCGAGGTCGTTGGAGTCCATCACCCGCTCGTTGACGTCACCGGTCTCGGCCTGGTGCTTGGTGAACGCCCCGGACTGCCACAGCATGGCGTCGACGAGCGTGGTCTTGCCGTGGTCGACGTGCGCGACGATCGCCAGGTTCCGCAGGTTCTCGCGGGTCGGCACGCGTTACCCCAGCTCCGTGTGCTTGGGCGTGCGGCGCGGGCGACGCTCGCCGTGCTGCGGGTGACGGGCCGCGGCGGTGCCGGCGGGCCGGCGCCGGGAGGTGTCGCGCGGACCCGCCGGGCGGCCGTGGTCGGTGTGCGGAGCGTGCTCGGTGCGCGCCGCGTGGTCGGCGCGCGGCGCGTGGTCGGTGCGCGGCGCGTGGTCGGTGCGCGGCGCGTGGTCGGTGCGCGGCGCGGGGTCGGTGCGCGGCGCGTCGCTGCGGTGTCCACCCCGGCCGCGCGGACCGCCGGATCGCTGGGTGCCGGACCGCTCGGTCCCGAAGCGCTCGCCGCGCGGGCGCCGACCGCCGTCGCGGGATCCGGCGCCGGGGTTCGGCGCCTGCGCCCGCGGTTCGGCCAAGGCGATACCGCTGGGCTGGCGGGCCCCCGTGACGGCCACCATCGCCGGGTCCCCGGCGACGGCGTCGCGCTGCTCGGGGCGGACTCCGGCGTCGGTGATGAGCTTGCGGACGTGACGCTCCTCGGCGGGCGTGCTCAGCATGACCACGATGCCGCTCTCGCCGGCTCGGGCCGTGCGGCCCGAGCGGTGTAGGTAGTCCTTGGCGTCCTGCGGCGGGTCGACGTGCAGCACCAGCGAGACGTCATCGACGTGGATACCGCGCGCCGCCACGTCGGTGGCGACGAGCACCGGCACCGAGCCGTCGCGGAATGCGGACAGGGCGCGGTTGCGCTGCGCCTGCGTGCGACCGCCGTGCAGCGCGCCGGCCGCGACGCCCGAGCGGGCGAGGTTGCGGGCAATCCGGTCGGCGCCGTGCTTGGTGCGCACGAACAGCAGCGAGCGTCCCTCGCGCGCGGCGATGGAGGCGACCAGGTCGAACTTGGCCTCGAACGGCACGCGGAACACGTGGTGCGACATGGTGTCGACCGAGGCGCTCGCCGTGCTGAGCGCGTGCACGCTCGGGTTGCTCAGGTAGGTCTCGACGAGGGTCGCGACATCGCCGTCGAGAGTGGCCGAGAACAGCAGCCGCTGGCCGCCACCGGGGGTCTGGTCGAGCAGTTGGCGCACGACGGGCAGGAAGCCGAGGTCGGCCATGTGATCGGCCTCGTCGAGCACGGTGACCTCGACCGAGCCGAGGTGGCACGAGCGCCGGTCGATGAGGTCGACGAGCCGTCCCGGCGTGGCGATGAGGATGTCGACGCCCTTGTCCAGGGCCTGGATCTGCTTGTGGATGGGCAGGCCACCGGCCACGAGGCGGACGGACAGCCCGCGCGCCTGCGCCAGGGGCGCCATCGCGTCGGTCACCTGCATGGCGAGTTCTCGGGTCGGGACGAGCACCAGGCCACGAGGGCGATGCGGAGCGCAGGACGTGCCCTCCAGTCGCGCGATCAGCGGCAGACCGAAGGCGAGCGTCTTGCCGGAACCGGTGGCGGCGCGCCCGAGCAGGTCGCGGCCGGCTAGAACGTCGGGGATGGTGGCGGCCTGGATCGGGAAGGGTGACCCGATACCGCCGCGGGCCAGTGCGTCGACGAGGCCGCGCGGCAGGCCGAGCTCGCGGAAGCTGGGCAAGTTGTCGGTCGCGACGATGCTGACCGGCAGTTCGTCCCAGAGGGAGCGGTTGGCGACGGGGCGGGACGGGGCGGCAGAACGGCGCGGCGCGGCAGAACCGCGCGAGTATGAGCGGGGCACAAAGATCCTTCGGGACAGTGGCACGTCCCGGCATCCCGCACTCACAGAATGCGGTTCTGGTACGAGCCCGACGCGGTGATCACGTCGATGACGGGGCTGTTTGCGCGGGCAATCGGTGCCTGCCAGCCAGTGACCAGTCTAGCGGCTGCACGACGCGTCGGTGACCATCACTATTCTCACCCTTGCTGGGCCGGTTGCTCGGCGCCCGGACAGGGAGAGCCCGCGATGATATTTATCGATGCCGACGGCGATGCCTGATGCCGGCTGAGCACACCTACGAGGTGGCGGTGCGGTGGACCGGAAACCTCGGCACCGGCACGTCGACCTATCGGGCCTACTCGCGCAACCACGAGGTCAGCGCTGCGGACCGGCCGGTGCTGCTCGGCTCGTCCGAGCCGTCCTTCCGCGGAGATCCGCGGCGCTGGAGTCCGGAGGACCTGCTCGTCGCGGCGCTCGCGCAGTGCCACCTGCTGTGGTACCTGCACCTCGCGTCGGTCGCTGGTGTCGTCGTCACGGCGTATACCGACACCCCGCTCGGGACGATGGTGCTCGAACCTGACGGCGGCGGGTACTTCACCCGGGTGCTGCTGCGGCCGGTCGTGACGGTGCAGGAAGCGAGCATGCTCGACCCGGCGCTTGCCGTGCATCACGAGGCCAACGCCAAGTGCTTCCTCGCCCGCTCGATGAACTTCCCCGTTGTCCACGAGCCGAGCGCGATCGTCGAGTGAGCATGCGACCGGTGCCGCAGCGCAGCCCGTCGGTCGTGATCGTCGCCCTTGGCGAACACCCAGCCGTTCATGAGGCCGCCGTACCAGGCACCGTGCTGATCCTCCCAGCTGTGCGACGTCCCGCCGTAACCCTGGGCGCCGACCTCCGAACTGGGCGGCTGGTGACCGGGCGGATACGCCGACGCGGGGGCGTCGCTCAGGTGCCAGGGGTACTGGGTGCTCGTCACGGGTAGGCCGGGTGGCGTCGTCGGTTGCTGGAACACCGACCGACCGCCCGGAAGCGTGATGGTCGAACGGTCGCCGAAACCGCGAACCCCCCTGAACGTGCCGAAGTAATGGTCGAAACTGCGGTTCTCCTGCGTCAAGATCACCACGTGCTTGACGTCGCGAATATCGCCGTGCAGACGATGCTTCGCCCGTCGCTTGGTGGGCTTCGCAGAGGGCTTGGGGGTGGCCTGCGCGTCGGTGGTGGGAACATCGGTCGACAGCTTTACGACGATGCCGCTCGCACCGGCGCCCGGCGGCTCCAGGACGACCCATCGTCGTGCTCGG
The DNA here is from genome assembly GCA_043746395.1 of Pseudonocardiales bacterium. Lineage (GTDB taxonomy): Bacteria > Actinomycetota > Actinomycetes > Mycobacteriales > Jatrophihabitantaceae > JAYTRE01. The sequence goes on along the minus strand of JAYTRE010000064.1, from coordinate 8,381 downwards.
CTGTGCGCCGCGCGCCAGCCGAGGGCCCAACTGGGGCTCAGACGCCTGCGGCGGTGACGATCGCGTCGGTGGCGAAGCCGGCCAGCATGCCGAGCAGCAGGCCGTAGGCCAGCAGGTCGGGGCGCTTCGCGCGGGCCGCGACGCCGAGCAGCTGGATGACGACGTAGATGATCGACCCGGCAGCCAGCGTCAGGAACACCACGCTCATCGCGTCGTTGGTGAAGCCGTGACCGATCGCGGTGCCGATGAAGGTGGGGCCGCCGCCGATGAGCCCCATCGTCAGCAGGAAGCGCCAGCTCGGGCGCCGGGTGTTGCCCTCGGCGTCGATGTCCGCGGCGAGCGGGGCGACGATGCCGAAGCCTTCGGTGGCGTTGTGCAGCCCGAAGCCGATGACCAGCAGTGCGGCCAGGGCCACCTCGTTGCGCGCCGCGGATTGGCCGATCGCCAATCCCTCCGCGAAGTTGTGCAGCCCGATACCGACCGCGATCAACAGCGACAACCGCCGAGCCGGCGACCACGTCGCCATGCCGCGCAGCCGGCCACCGGCCAGCGACGGCACCTCGCGCACGTCCATCGCACCGGGACCGAGGCGGGTGGCGGACTTGCGGGTCACCCGCTGCAGGTAGAGCTCGTAGGCCACCAGCGAGAGCAGCCCGACCGCCAGGCCGCCGGCGAACAGGGCGCCATAGCTGAACACCGGTCCCAGCCCTCCGGAGTGGGCGCGCACGGCCGCCAGGGCGAGGTCGATCGGCGCCCAGGCGGCCGAGAGGATGTCCCAGACTAGAAACAGCAGCACCCCGACGGCCGTGGCGTTGAGGAGCAGCCGCAGGGACGGCATCGGCTTGCGCAACCGGCCGATCGGCAGGCCGATGAGGATGGTCACGCCGGCGATGAGGCCGAGCACGAGCGTCTTCGACAGGTCCACGGCTCCTCCTAGTTAGGTAAGGCTACCCTTACTCATTCGGACCAATTGCGCAACCCGCCGTGATCAAACCGCGCTGAAGCGGGCCCCAGGCCGTGCCAGCGCGGATCGATCACGAACAGGTTAGGACGTGGCGGCGCCGCGGCGGTTCACCGCAGGGATGATCTTGTCCCCGTAGGCGGCGAGCGTCGCGTCCTTCGCGTCGTGCTGGAGGTAGAGCGCGAACTGATCGACCCCGAGCGATTGCAGTTCCTGCAGCCGCGCGACGTGGGCCTCGGCGGGGCCGACGAGGCAGAACCGGTCGATGATTTCGTCCGGGACGTAGTCGGTGTGCGCGCTGCCAGGCTTGCCGTGGGCGTTGTAGTCATATCCCGTCCGCCCGGCGATGTAGTCCGAGAGCGCCTCGGGCACCGCCGCCCCGTCGCTGCCGTAGCGGGCGACGATGTCGGCGACGTGGTTGCCGACCATGCCACCGAACCAGCGGCACTGGTCGCGGGCGTGCTGCAGCCCGCCGCTGGAGCCGTCGAAGGCATCAGAGCCGGTGACGTAGGCGGGGGCCGCGACGCAGATCGTCACGGCGTCCGGGTCACGGCCGGCCTCCTCCGCCGCCTTGCGGACGGCGGCAATCGACCAGGCGGTGATGTCGGGATCGGCCAGCTGCAGGATGAAGCCGTCCGCAAGCTGGCCGGTGAGGGCGAGAGCCTTCGGTCCGTATGCGGCGACCCAGATCTCCAGCCGCGAGTCGGCGCCCCACGGGAAGCGCAGCTGGTTCCCGCGATAGTCGGCCGTGGCGCCGTTGGCCAGCGGGCGGATCACCTCGATGCACGCCCGGAGCTCGGCCAGGGTCACCGGCTTGCCGTTGATCGCCCGGACCGCGGAGTCGCCGCGCCCGATGCCGCACACGGTGCGGTTGCCGAACATGTCGTTGAGCGTGGCGAACAGTGACGCGGTGACCGTCCAGTCCCGGGTTGCCGGGTTGGTGACCATCGGCCCGACCGTCACCCGGCGGGTGGCAGCCAGGATCTGGCTGTAGATGACGAACGGTTCCTGCCAGAGCAGGTGCGAATCGAACGTCCACACGTGGCTGAAGCCGTACAGCTCGGCCTGCCTGGCCAGCTCGACGACGCGGGCGGCCGGCGGGTCGGTCTGCAACACGACGCCGAAGTCCATCGCCACCTCAGAGCAGGTTCTGCGACAGGCCGCGCTTGACGAACTGGCCGTGCCCGGGGCGTCCGAGGTAGCTGCCCTCGTCGATGAGCACGGTGCCGCGCGAGATCACGGTGTCGACGTGCCCGTCGATCTCGTAGCCCTCCCACGCGGAGTAGTCCATGTTCATGTGGTGGGTCCGGCCGGCGCCGATACCGATGCTCGTGTGCCCGGCCGGGTCGTACACGACGATGTCGGCGTCGGCGCCGGGGGCGATGACGCCCTTGCGGCCGTACAGGCCGAACATCCGCGCCGGCGTGGTGCAGCAGACATCCACCCACCGTGGCAGGCTGATCCGCCCGTCGACGACGCCCTGGTACAGCAGGTCGATGCGGTGCTCCACCGAGCCGATGCCGTTGGGGATCTTGGCGAAGTTCCCGATCCCCATGTCCTTCTGGTCCTTCATGCAGAACGGGCAGTGGTCGGTGGAGACGGTGGTGACGTCGCCGGTGCGGATGAACTTCCACAGCTCGTCCTGGTGGCCCTCGGCGCGCGACCGCAGCGGCGTGGAGCAGACCCACTTGGCGCCCTCGAAGCCCGGCGCGCCGAGGTTGTCCTCCAGCGACAGGTAGAGGTACTGCGGGCACGTCTCGCCGAACACGTTCTGGCCCGCGTTGCGCGCCTCAGCGATGCGCGCCAGCGCCTGCTTGGCGGACACGTGCACGACGTAGAGCGGCGCGCCGGTGAGGTCTGCCAGCATCACGGCGCGGTGGGTCGCCTCCTGCTCGGTCTGCCACGGCCTGGTCACGCCGTGGTAGTAGGGAGCCGTCTCGCCGCGCGCGAGAGCCTGCTGCACCAGCACGTCGATCGCCGAGCCGTTCTCGGCATGCATCATGATCAACCCGCCGTTGCCGGCCGCGGTCTGCATCGCCCGCACGATCTGCCCGTCGTCGGAGAGGAACACGCCGGGGTAAGCCATGAACAGCTTGAAGCTGGAGATGCCCTCCTCGATCAGCTCGTCCATCGCCTTGAGCGACTCGTCATCGACGCCGCCGATGATCTGGTGAAAGCCGTAGTCGATGGCGCACTGCCCGGCAGCCTTCGCATGCCATGCCGCGAGGGTGTCCATAACGCGCTGGCCCTGCGACTGCACGACGAAGTCCACGATCGTCGTGGTGCCGCCCCAGGCCGCGGCGCGGGTTCCGGTCTCGAACGTGTCTGACGCCGTGGTACCACCGAAGGGCATCTCCATGTGGGTATGGCCGTCGATGCCGCCGGGGATGACGTACTTGCCGGTCGCGTCGATCACCCGCTCGGCCGATGCCGCCAGATCGACGCCCAGCGCGGTCGATCCCGGGACGAGCACTGCGGCGATCGTCTCGCCGTCGATGAGGACGTCCTGCTTCGACGAGCCGGTGGCGCTGACCACCGTGCCGTTTCGGATGAGCGTCGTCATCGGCTGATCCTCACGGGGCAGTGGTCTTCGCGTAGGAGTCGGGCCGGCGGTCGCGGTAGAACTGCCAGTCGTTGCGGGTCCGGGTGATCTCGTCGAAGTCGAGGTCGCGGATGACGATCTCCTCCTCGTCGGTCGAGGCGAGGGCTCCGACGAAGTTGCCGCGGGGATCGACGAAATAGCTCGACCCGTAGAAGCGCACGGCCTGCTCGCCGAACTCAGCTGACTCCATGCCGATGCGGTTGCTCGCGGCGATGAAGTATTGGTTCGCCGCGGCGGCGGCGGGCTGCTCGAGCTCCCACAGGCGGTTGGACAGGCCGGGCTTGGTCGCCGATGGGTTGAAGACGAGCTGGGCGTTGTTGAGCCCGAGCTCGCGCCACCCCTCGGGGAAGTGGCGGTCGTAGCAGATGTAGACGCCGACCCGGCCGACGGCGGTGTGAAAGACCGGGTAGCCGGAGTTGCCCGGACGGAAGTAGAACTTCTCCCAGAACTGCGGCAGGTTCGGGATGTGGTGCTTGCGGTACTTGCCCAGCAGCGTGCCGTCCGCGTCGATCACGGCAGCGGTGTTGTAGTACTCCCCCTCGTTGTCGACCTCGTAGATCGGACACACGATCACCAGGTTCAGTTCCCGAGCCAGCGCCTGGAAACGTTCGACGGTCGGCCCCGGGATGGGCTCGGCGTAGGCGTAGTACTTCTGGTCGGTGACGATGCCGAAGTAGGGGCCGTAGCACAGCTCCTGGAACCCGATGATCTCGGCGCCGTCGGCGGCGGCCGCGCGCGCGAGATCCTCGTGCTTGGCGATCATGGATTCCTTGTCGCCCGTCCAGGCCACCTGGGTGATCGCAGCTCGTACGACGGTCATGGGCAACTCCTTGCGCAGGACTGCGGGGCCGACGACAAGGTTCCACCTTAGGTCCTCGGGACTGCGCCGCACCACGTCCGGCCGCCGCGGCAGGTGCTGCGGGTACAGCGACGCCCTCGCCGTCAGGTGGCAGGATCGCGGGCATGAGTGAGTCGGTCGGGCGCCCACCCGGACGGGTGCGCAACACCCGGCAGGCGGTCCTGATCGAGGACGCGCTGCGGGAGGCGGACGGTTTTCGCACCGCCCAGGAGCTCTTCGACGAGGTGCGCCGGCGCGGCGACCGGATCGGGCTGACCACCGTCTACCGGTATCTGAACCTGCTCGCCGAGCACGGCAGCGCCGACCAGGTGCACCGTGCCGACGGCGAGACGCAGTACCGGCTGTGCGGCACCCCCGGCCAGGGCGGCACCGCTGACAACCACCACCACCACATCGTGTGCCGGGTGTGCGGACGCAGCGTCGAGGTGTCCGGACCCGAGGTCGAGAAGTGGGCTCGGCGAGTGGCCGCGCAGGCGGGGTACACCGAGATCAGCCATACCCTGGAGCTGTTCGGGCTCTGCCCACGCCACGCCGCCCGCGCCAGCTCATGAGCGCGGCGCCGGCGTACTCGGCCGTGGCGACCGCCATGATGGCGAAGCTGGGAGGCAGGGCCGGGTAGGCGTAGGCCAGCCCGAGCCCGACCCACATCGCCGCTACCGCCAGTGCCCCGGACAGGGCCAACGCGCGCCAGGGACGGTCGGTGAGCCGCTGCGCGGCGGCCGGAGGCGCCGCGAGCAGGCCGAACAGCAGCAGCGCGCCGACGGCCTGGCTGGCCTCCGCCGCGCTGGCGCCGACGACAGCGAGAAACAGCGGGCCGAGCAGGCGCACCGGTACGCCTCGCGCAGCGGCGACGGCGGGGTCGAGGCTGGCAAACAGCAGGGGCCGGGCCATCACGAGCAGCACAACGATGAGAACTACGGCGACGAGGACCGCGGTAGTCGCGGCGCCCGCACTGATGCCGAAGATCGAACCGAACAGGACGGTCACGCTCGCCGCGCCGTTGCCGGTGCTGGCGTGAGTGGTGTAGTAGGCGAGAAAGAACACGCCGAGACCGAGGACCCAGGCGAACGTGGTGCCGATGACGATGTCATCGCTGCTGCCCCGACCGCCCAGCAGGCCCAGCACCACCCCCACGCTGATCGTCGCGGCGAACAGCCCCAGCCGCAGATCGACCCCGGCCGCGAGGGCAGCCAGCGCACCGGCGTAGGCAACATGAGACAGCGCGTCGCCGGCGAAGACCTGTCCGCGCAGCACCACGAAGTACCCGACCAGACCGGACAGCAGCGCGATCGCGGTGCCCGCGGCCAGCGCACTCTGGATGAACTGGTGGCTGAGCAGGTGCGCCACCCCGCTCACCGGATCGACCGCCAGGATCGCAGGTGCGCGCGGGCCCGCCGCCAGCGCGATCATCGCCGCCCGACCCGGTCGCTCGCGAGGCGGTAGCCGGTCGCGAGCAGGAAAGCGGCGAAGGCCAGGGTGCTCACCCAGAAACCGATCGGGTAAGGGGAGAAGAACGCGATCCCCATCCCGAGCCAGGTGACGGCCAGGGCGATACCGATCGACAGCACCAGGCCGAACGCCGGTCGTGCGGTCAGCCGCGATGCCGTCGCGGCCGGGGCAACGAGCAGCGCGAAGACCAGCAGGCTGCCGGTGACCTGGCTTGTTCCGGCGGCCGCGACCCCGAGCAGGACGAGGAACGCAGCGGACAGCTTGCGGACCGGTACCCCGCGGGCGCGCGCCACGTCCGCATCGATGCTCGCGAACAGCAACGGCCGTCCGATCACGGCCAGCACCACCAGGCACGCGCCGCCGGCGATCAGCAGCACGACGACCTGGCGGTCGCTGATGCCGACGATGGTCCCGAACAGCAGGTTGTTCAGCCCGGACAGGAAACCGTTGTAGAGGCTGACGAACAGGAACCCGCAGGCCAGCGCGAAAGCCTGCACCGTGCCGATGACGGCCGATTCCTCGCCATGGCCACCCAGTCCGGAGTTCGGGCGACCCGAACCCGGCAACGCGGCGATGATCAGCGCGCCGCCGACGCAGAACGCGAAGTAGCCGAAGGCGGCATTGATGCCCAGCCAGCTCGCCCCCGCCGCGCCCGGAAACGCCGCGACGGCCAGGGTGTGCCCGGCGAAGGATTGCCGGCGCAGCACCATGAAGTACCCGATCGCGCCGGCGACGACCGCGACTACGGTGCCGGCGCGCAGGGCGTTGAGCATGAAGGGATAGCTCAGCAGGAGGCGCACATCGTCGACGAGGTTCCAGCTCAGCCCGCTGCTCATCGGATCACTCGCCCGCCGCTCGCTGCGCTCGGGAGGCCTCGCGATCCGAGCACGCCTACCGGCGTGCCGAACCTCATGCTCTTCGCGCACGCGCTCATCGCGGGTGCCCGGCGTGGGCGTCCGGCTGGCCGACGACGACGAGCCGGCCGGTCCGATCTCGGAGCACGTCGATCGGCGTGCCGTAGAGCATGCTCAGGGTGTCGGCGGTGATCACCTGCTCCGGGGGGCCCAGCACCGCCCCGCCGTGGGCGAGATACACCACTTGATCCAGGTAGGGCAGGATCGGGTTGACGTCGTGGGCTACGAGCAACACCGCGACGTGCTGGGATCGGCAGACGTCCTGGATCAGCGCGCTGACAGCGGCCTGGTTGGTGACATCGAGGCTGTCGAGTGGTTCGTCCAGGACCAGCAGTTCGGGCCGGCGAATCAGCGCCTGCGCGATGAGCAGGCGCTGTTGCTCGCCCCCTGAACACTGCCCGATGGGGCGCTGCGCGTAGTGCTGGGCACCAACCAGGTCGATGACTTCCCGGACCCGATCGGCGGCGGCCGCGCGCCCGCGGCGCCCGGGCAGCCATCCCGGCAGTGGGGTGCCCCAGCGGTCGCCGTCCCAGCCGAGCCGGACGATGTCGACGCCGCGGATCCGCACGCTGGGATCGAAGGCGCGCCGCTGCGGGAGGTAGCCGATGCGCGCGCTGTGCCGGCCCGGCGGGCCGCCCAGCACCTGCACGGTCCCGGCTGCCACTGGATGCAGTCCGAGGATCAGCTTGAGCAGCGTGGACTTTCCCACGCCGTTCGGACCGAGCACGGCCACGAACTCCCCCGCCCGGATCCGCAGGCTGACCCCCGCCCAGATGGTGCGCCGGCCGACCTGGGCCGAGACGCCCTCCAGTCGGATGACGTCACCAGCCTCGGCAGCTGCTGTCACCGCGCCGACCGAACCTGCCGACGTCATCTGCCCGTGCCCTGCGCCAGGGCCACGGCCAGGGCCTGCAGCTGATTCGACTGCCAGTCCTGGAAGCTCGCATTGGCCGGCGACAGCGTCTCGGTGACGGCAACGACGGGAATGCCCCGACTCCTGGCCGCAGCCACCTGCGCGGCCACGTCGGGCGTGGCGTTCTGGCTGTTGAACACGTACACCTTGATCTTCCGGCCGGCGATCTGGGCGTCGACGGTGGCCTTGTCCGCCGCGGACGGATCGGTGCCCTCGCTGATCGCCCGCAGGAAGGTGGCCGGAGTCAGCAGCGCCAGTCCCAGCGCAGCCGCCATCGGCGTGAAGATGCTCTCACTGGCACCGACCGGGGTACCGGCGTAGCTGGCCTGGATGTCGGTGATCAGCTGGTGATACCTGGCCAGCCCGGCCGTCTCGAAGGACCGCAGCTGCGCGTCGAAGTACTCCGAGTCGGCGGGGTCTGCCCGTTTCAGGTCGGCGGAGATGGCGTCGGCGACGGTCGCCACATCGGCCGGGGAGTACCACCGGTGCGGGTTGCCGTTGGCCGGGATGCCGAGCAGTTGGCCGACATCGAGCACGATCCGGTGCGACACCGGGTTCGCCGCGAGCGCCCGCGCCGCCCACGGGTCATAGCCGATGCCGTTCTCCACGAAGACGGCCGCGGACGCGATGGTGCGGGCATCGGCCGGGGTGGGCTCGTACGCGTGCGGGTCCGTGGCGGGGTT
>JAYTRE010000063.1:0-1957 GCA_043746395.1 Pseudonocardiales bacterium | reverse complement strand
ACCGCATCGGGCACGTCGATCGCGGCACCGCAGGTCGCCGGCGCGCTGGCTCTGCTGCTCAGCGCCCACCCCGGCCTCACCGCGGACCAGCAGCAGGCGGCGGTGACCGGCGGTGCGGTTGACCTGGGCGCTCCGGGCGTGGATGACACCTACGGCGCCGGCCGGCTCGATGTGGTCGCCGCCGAAGCCCGGCTGAGTGCGGTAGCCCCGCCGGGCCCGGTCACCTCCGCAGTCCGGGTGACGCCCAACCCGGTGGGTGCGACGGCTGTCCCGGCCGTGACCGCGACGCTGAACGCGGCACCGGGAGGGACCGCCCCAGTAAGCGCGAGCGCCAGAATCGACGGCGGCGCAGCTGCGGCCCTGAGTGTCACGCTGGCCGCCACCGACGGCCGGAGCGACGACCATCACGGTGACCGCGTCGGCCACCGTTCCCGGCACCGGCGTCCCCAGCCCCTAGGCGTGGCTGGACAACGACCCCGGTGCCGGCCGCGCGACGGCGATGACCGTGACCCCAGCTAACAGCGGCGCCCCGGCGACCTTGCGGGTCTTGCCGCCAGGCTCCGCAGCGAACGCCGGCACCAACACCGTGACCGTGCGCGTGGTGAATGCGGCCGCGAACACCGCTACCGGCGCGACAACCGTGACCGCCAGCGGGTTGGTCGGTGGTCGACCCAGCGGCGTCGCGGGCTCGGTACGCCTGGACGCCGTGGTTGCCAACAGAGCAAGGCACATTGGGAATTCGACTTCGGGTCTGTAGCACCCGAGGCACGCAGGGGGGACGGAAATGAAACATGCAGGACGACAGTTCGCCGCGCCTCATCCGGCACCGGCTCGCGTTACGGCGTGGACGCTGCCGGCATTACGCCGGGTGGCAACGCGCTCGATCGTCGCGGCCGCGGCAGCCGCGGTCACGATCGTGATCGTCGCCGTCGCCGACGCCCGCCAGTTATCCGATGACCCGCCCGCTCACCTGGTCGCGGCGCCGGCGCGGCAGGCGGTGGCCGCGCCGGCAGTGCCCTCGACACCGGAACCGCCCGCTGCTGCACCGAAGCCTCGTCCAGCGCCGGCTCGGGTCGAGCCGGTCGTCGCCCGTCAGCCCGGCACCGGCAACAGGGCCGCCCCGGCCGCGATGCGCGGCGCGATCTCAGCCCTGGCAGCCGACGGGATCCCTGCGGTGGCGTTGCAGGCGTACCGCGACTCGGCCACCCGGTCCCGGAAAACGGATCCGTCCTGCGGACTGCCGTGGCCGCTGCTCGCGGCGATCGGCCGGGTGGAGTCCGATCACGGCCGGTTTGCCGATTCCGTGCTGTACACAGACGGCACCTCCGCGCCGCCGATCATCGGCATTCCCCTGAACGGACTGGGCACCGAGGTCATCGTCGACACCGATCGGGGTCGCCTGGACGGGGACCGGGTGTACGACCGTGCGGTAGGCCCGATGCAGTTCATCCCGTCTACGTGGGCGGCCTACGGTGCTGACGGAAACGGCGATCGGCTCAGCGATCCGTTCAACATCTTCGACGCTGCCGCCGCGGCCGGGCATTACCTGTGCACCGCGGGCGGCAACCTCCGAACGACAGCTGGTCAGACCGCGGCCGTGCTGGCCTACAACCACTCCACCAGCTACCTGTCCAGCGTGCTGGCCCTGGAGGCCAGCTACGCCACGGGGTCGCCCGCAGTGATCGTCGACGTAACGGGGCGGGCACCGGCGCGGCTGCACATCCCGGCGCTCCCGCCGGTCGACCCGGGCCCGCCGCCGGCCCTCGAACCGTCGCGGCCGCGCCGCCCCGCCCCGCCCGCGACGCCGGCTCCCACGCCAGCGGCGAGCCTGGCGCCGACCCTGGCCAGCGACTGCGCCGTTACGCCTAGCAGCACCGCACCGCCCACCACCAACCCCACCGCACCGCCCACCACCAACCCCACCGCACCGCCCACCACCAACCCCACCGCACCGCCC
>JAYTRE010000062.1:0-3942 GCA_043746395.1 Pseudonocardiales bacterium | reverse complement strand
CGCGGCGAAGATCTCGTGGTAGAAGTCGTCGGCGAGCACCAACTGGTGCACGCGGCGCAGGAACTCGCCGGACTGCGCCCCCTGGATGATGCGGTGGTCGTAGGTGGAGGTCAGCGTCATGATCTTGCTGATGGCTCGCTCGGTGAGGTGTTCCTCGCTCATCCCGCTGAACTCGGCGGGATAGTCCATCGCGCCGACCCCGACGATGGTGCCCTGCCCGGCCATCAGCCGCGGCACCGAGTGATTGGTCCCGATCGTGCCCGGGTTGGTGAGGCTTAGCGTCGTGCCGGCGAAATCATCGGCGCCCAGCTTGCCGGCCCGGGCCCGGCGGATGATGTCCTCGTAGGCGCTCCAGAACCCGGCGAAGTCCAGCGTTTCGGCGGCCTTGATCGAGGCCACGACGAGCGAGCGGGTGTTGTCCTTGCCGGGCAGGTCGATGGCGATGCCGAGGTTGACGTGTTCGGGGGTGACGACGGCGGGTTTGCCGTCGACTTCGGCGAAGTAGTTGTTCATCTCCGGGTGGTCGTGCAGGGCCCGCACGATCGCGTAGCCGATGAGGTGGGTGAAGCTGACCTTCCCGCCGCGGGCGCGGCGCAGGTGGTTGTTGATGACCACCCGGTTGTCGGCGATGAGCTTGGCGGGAACGGCCCGCACGCTCGTCGCGGTGGGCACGCTCAGCGAGCTCTGCATGTTCACGACCACCCGGGAGGCAGCGCCGCGCAGGGTGGTGATGGTGGGTTGGCCGCGGGGGCCAGCGGCGGCCTTCTGCTGCACGGGCGAGGCCGGGCTCTGGGCGGGCGCTGCCGCGGCCGGGGAGGCTGGCGCGGTAACCGGGCGCGTGGGGGTCGCCGGGGGGCGGTCGGTGGGAGCGACCAGGGCCTCGACGCTGTGCGCGGTGGCGGCCTGGACGGCCGGGTCCCGGTCGGGTGGCGCACCGGCGTTGCGGTCAGGCGCGATCCCGTTCGCGGGGCTTGCGCCCGGAGATCCGGCGGCCGGGCGGTAGTCGGCGAAGAAGTCATGCCAGGCCTCGTCGACGCTGGCCGGATCGTGTTGGTAGCGCTCGTACATGTCCTCGACGAGCCACTCGTTGGCCCCGAAGTCGCCGAGGTCGGGAGTGGATTCGGTCGACTGGTCAGTCGTCGCCACGGGGTAGGCCATTCTCGAGTCGTGTCGGTTGCGCGCGCCGGTTGTCCAGATTACGCGCCGCACCGCCGGTGCCGTTGGGCCGTGCGGGGGCTCATGTGATGTCGCGATTCATCGTGAGTCCGGCCCCCAGGACGGCCATTCCCAGGCCCCAGACGACGAGGGTGAGCACGCCGCCGCCGGCCGAGAGGAGGTTGACGCCGTTGATCACGCGATTGTCCTGCGGCGCCGGAGCCACGACGATCGCGTCGACCGCGCCGGAGAGCAGGTAGGAGTAGGCGTACTTCACGCCGGGGATGAGCACCACGAGCCGGTCGAGCACCAGGATGAAGATCACCCCGACCGAGACGGCCACGATCTGGTTCTTCAGCAGCGCCCCGGCACCCAGCCCGACAAGCGCGAACAGGGTGAGGACCGCGAAGACCGCGAGCAGCGTCCCGCGTTGGTTGCTCAACGAGACCTGGACGTGGCGGGCCGACAACCAGGGCAGGGCGACCGACAGTTCCACGATGAGGCAGCTCAATGCGTACAGCGCGCCGACCAGGGCGAAGGTGATCAGCTTGGCGGTGATGAGCGTCCACCGCGATGGTGTGGCGAGCACCGTCGCAGTGATCGTCTGGTAGCGGTACTCGGTCGTCACCGAGAGCACGCCGAGCACGAACAGTGGCACGTAGGTGAACGCTGAAGCTGCCGAGAGCACGATGTCACGCACGTGCAGTTGTAGCTCGCTGTCGCTGCTGGTACTCGCGATCTGGCCAATGACGCCGAGCAGGGTCAGCGCGATGCACATCAGCAGCATCCAGAACCACACCTGGGTGGTGAACAACTTGCGGAACTCGGCCCGGATCAGCCCGCTCATCGGATCCCTCGCCCGCCGCTCGCCACGCTCGGGCCGGGTGGCCCGTACGGCCCGAAGGGTGCGGGGGTGCTCGGGGCCGGGCCGCCGTACTGCGGCGCGGCGTAGGCACCCTGGGTCAGGCTGAAGAACAGCTGTTCCAGGTCGAAGCGTTCGAGGCTGAGTTCGTGCAGTTCGACCCCGGCGGCGAAGGCGAGGTGCCCGACGCGGGCCAGCTCGACCCCGCGGACGCGCAGCGTGGCGGCGTCGGTGCGCTCGGCGGCCAGGCCCTGCGCGGCCAGTGCCTGAGCCAGTAGGTCCGCGGCGGGCGTCCGCGCAACGACCGCGTTGCTGCCCGCGGTGAGCTCGGCGATCGAGCCCTGCTGGACCAGCTGCCCCCGGTTGAGGATGACGACGCGCTCGGCGACCTCCTGCACTTCGTTGAGCTGGTGGCTCGACACGAGCACGGTGCGTCCCTCGCCGGCGAGGTGGCGGAAGAACCCGCGCAGCCAGCGGATGCCCTCGGGGTCCAGACCGTTGGCCGGCTCGTCCAGCACCAGCACGCGGGGGTTGCCCAGCAGGGTGGCGGCGAGCCCGAGGCGTTGGCGCATGCCCATCGAGTAGCCGCGGACCTTGCGCTTGGCCGCGTCGTGCAACCCGACCTGGTCGAGGACCTCGTCGGCCCGACGGTCGGGAAGGTGCGCTGCGGCACAGAGCACCCGCAGGTGATTACGAGCGGTGCGTGCTGGATGAAAGCTCGATGCCTCCAACGCGGCTCCGACGACGCCCAGCGGATTGTCGATGCGGTGGTACGGCAGGCCGCCGATGGTGGCGTACCCGCTGGTCGGGCGCACCAGGCCGAGCACCATGCGCAGGGTGGTCGTCTTGCCGGCGCCGTTCGGGCCGAGGAAGCCGGTCACCGAACCCGGTTCGACTGTGAAGCTGAGCCGGTCGACCGCGCGGATCTTGCCGGAGAAGACCTTGGTCAGTTCGTGCACCACGATGCGGCCGTCGGACGGCGGCGCCGCGTGCCGGCTTGCTGTCACCGGGTCATCACACCACGGATGCCGCGGCAAAGTGATTAGCGCCGGTCGGCAGGCTCAGGACGTCAGCGCGGGAATGACCTGCTCGGTGAACAGGTCGATGCTGGAGCGGTCGTAGGCCGCGTCTACGAAATAGGTGATCGCGTACGTCATCCCCATAGCGCGGGCGGTCGTGAGGCGTTCGACGAGCTGTTCCGGGGTGCCGACGAGGGGTCCGCTGGCGAACTGGGCGTAGCTCGTCTCGAGGACATCGGCCGATAGGTACGGCTCGTAGTGCGCGCGCACCCAGGCGAGCTTGTCCTGCACGTCCTTGTCGGTCTCGCCGATGACGACGTTGTAGTTGCCCGAACGCACGATCGCGTCGAAGTCGGTACCGACTTCTCGGCAGTGCGCCGCGAGCACCTCCGACTTGTGGATGAAGGTCTCCGGCGTGGCGTCGAAGTTCGTGAACTGCGCGTACTTCGCGGCGATGCGCAGCGTCTTCTTCTCCCCGCCGCCCGCTATCCAGAGCGGGATGCCGCCGTCCTGGATGGGTAGCGGCCGGCCGATGGCGCCGTCGACCTGATAGTGCTTGCCGTCCAGCGTCGCGCGTCCGGTCGTCCAGAGTTGCCGCATGATCTGGACGCCCTCGTCGAGCATGCCGAGCCGCTCGCCCGCGCCGGGAAAGCTGTAGCCGTAGGCGCGCCACTCGTGCTCGTACCAACCGCCACCGATGCCCATCTCGACGCGGCCGCCGGAGATCACATCGATGGTTGCCGCAACCTTGGCCAGGTACGCGGGATTGCGGTAGCCCATGCAGGTGCACATCTGGCCCAGCCGGATGCGGTCGGTCGAGGCGGCGAAGGCGGCCATGAGCGACCACGCCTCGTGGGTGGCCTCGTCGGTGGGCACCGGAACCGTGTGGAAGTGGTCGTAGACCCA
>JAYTRE010000061.1:0-10715 GCA_043746395.1 Pseudonocardiales bacterium | reverse complement strand
ACGGGTCGGCGAGCAGCCGAAGGGCGTGGTCGGGATGGGTGGCGATGACGACGCCGTCGAACGCGGCCTGGCTGTCGGCGTCGTCGCGGATCACCACGCCGCCGGCGACGCGGGTCACGGCGCGGACCGGTGTGGAGGTCTGCACGACGGTGATGGCCTTGGCGACCCGTTCGACGTAGCGGGCCGATCCGCCGACAACGGTGTACCAGCTCGGCGCGCCCGTGACACTCAACATGCCGTGGTTGGCGAGGAACGCGAACAGGTAGCGCGCGGGGTAGTCGCCGGTGCGCGTCGGTGCCGTAGACCACACGGCGGCGATGAGTGGGGTCATGAAGTGGGCGGCGAAGTACGGGGAGAAGCGGCCCGCGGTCAGGAACTCGCGCAGCGTCTGGCCGTCCTCGTCCCGCTCCAGCAGGGCGCGGGCGCGACCATGGAATCGGCGCACCTCGGCCAGCATCCGCAGGTATTTCGGGTTGGCAAGCGTCCGGGCGGACGCGAGGAGGCCGGAAAGGCCCCGTCCGCCCGCGTACTCCAGTCCGCAGCCGCCGCAGGAGATGGACATGCTCATGTCCGACTCCTGGGTCGCGACGTCGAGCTCGCGGAACAACCGGCCCAGCATGGGGTAGGTGCGGCGGTTATGGACGATGAAGCCGGTGTCGACGCCGAGCAGGCGACCGTCCGAGGTGGCGACCTCGTGGGTGTCGGCGTGGCCACCGAGGCGGTCGTCCGCCTCGTACAGGGTGACCTCGGCACCGCGCTGCAGGACGTGCGCGGCCGTCAAGCCGGCGACTCCACTGCCCACCACCGCAATCCTGCGCCGTGTCACCGTCGCTACCTCCGCCGCGGCCTATGCGGCCGCAGGTGCTGCGAGCCGTCATAGGGAGTTCGCGACGCAGTGCTTTGGCGGTTTCACCAGGTCCGGACAGCCTGTCACCCGGCTGGTCGTCGGACGCAACGAAGGGACGGGCGGCACGGGAGGGATGTGCCGCTCGCCCCTTCTCAGCTAATTGTAGAGCAAGCCGGCCATCGCGCGTGGTACTAGTTTGGCTCTTCATGGGCCCCGCATACTTCGTCATCACCGACGAGTCCGCCGAAGCCGGGCGCTACGCAGCGCAGCACGCGACCGTCGGACCGTGGTCGCCGGAACTGCAGCACGGCGGCCCACCCAACGCCTTGCTCGTCGATGCCGCCGAGCGTCTTGTCGCGGCCACGACCGGGCGAGCCGAGCTGACCGCTGCCCGGCTCGCCGCCGAGTTCGTCGGGCCGGTCCCGGTGGGCGAGGTGGCCACCACGGCCCGGATCGTGCGCGAGGCGCGCTCGGGCGTGCTCGTCGAGGCCACCCTCAGTGCCGCGGACCGGGAGTGCCTGCGGGCGAGGATCTGGCTCGTCGCCAGCGCCGACACCGCCGCGGTGGCCGCTCCGATTGACGCGCTGACCGTCCCGGACGGCCCGGCCGGCCTGGACGCCAGCTTCCCTTACGGCGACAGCATCGACTGGCGTCCGATCGCCGGAGGCCTGACCGTGCCAGGGCCGGGCGCGGCCTGGGCCCGTCCCCGGCTGGCTGTCGTGGCGGGCCGCGCACCGTCCGGACTGCAGCGGGCCGCTCTCGTCGGGGATTGCGCGAGCGGCATCTCCTCCGCCCTGGACTGGGACGCCTGGTCGTTTGTCAACGTCGATCTCGACGTGCACCTCGCGCGGCCCGTGCATGGCGATTGGCTGCGCATGGACGCTGAGACTCAGCTCGGCACCCATGGCTTCGCGCTGGCCCGCGCGACTCTATTCGACGAGCACGGCGCAGTCGGCGCCACGGCGCAGACGCTGGTCATCGCGCCGCGCCGAGCGTGACGTGCGACACGGTGGTTGACGTTGCAACTGTCGGCGGCGCGGGCGTAGGTTTAGCGCAGACGTTGAGCCCTCAACTACTCGGAAGTGAAACCGTCATGACTCTGTCCACCGGCACCACAACCACGACCATCCCCGGCTACCGTCCCGGAACCTGGCAGATCGACGCGGTCCACTCGGCCGTGTCGTTCACCGTGCGCCACATGATGATCAGCAAGGTGCGCGGCCAGTTCACCACGTTCGCCGGCACCATCGTCACCGCTGCCGACCCGACCCAGTCCAGCGTGACGGCGACGGTCGAGCTCGATTCCATCAACACGAACAACGAGCAGCGCGACGGCCACATCCGTTCCGCCGACTTCTTCGACACCGCGCAGTACCCGACGATGACCTACACCTCGTCGTCCGTGGTTGCCGACGGTGACGACTGGGTCGTCGAGGGAGAGCTGTCCCTGCACGGCGTCACCAAGTCCGTCCCACTGCGCGTCGAGCTCAACGGCTTCGGCCCGGACCCCTACGGCGGCCAGCGGGCGGGCTTCTCGGCGACGGGCGAGATCAGCCGCGGCGACTTCGGCATCGACATCAGCATGCCCCTCGACGGTGGCGGCGTAGTCGTCGGCGACAAGATCTCGATCTCCCTCGAGATCGAGGCCGTACTCGATCAGGCCTGATCCCCCACAGATCGGGGAGTGTTCTCGTCGCCTGCCGAACGGAACACTCCCCGATCGGAGTCCAGGAGATTCGCGTCCGTCACACTGGCGTGGTGAGCGAGCTCGTCGACGCGCCGGAGCGGACTGCGGGCACCCGGGAGCATTACGGCCTGGAGTTGCTCGCGGTGCTCGGCGTATCGCTGGGCATGGCCGGCATCTATGCCCTGCTCTACCTGATCCGGGCCGAAGTGAGCGTTCGCGGCGGCATCGGCCACACGACCGCCGTCGTCCTGGCGGGGCGGGCGACGGCGTACCCGTGGCTGGACCTCGCCGATCACCTGGCCGACCTGCTCAACGGCGTCGCTCCCCCGCTGCTCGCCCTCGTGCTGCTGGCCCGAACGCCCGGCGGCCCCGGGTTCGGGATCGGATTCGACCTGCACCGGTTCACCCGCAGTGCCCTGCAGGGCCTCGGCTTCTTCGCCCTCATCGGGATCCCCGGCCTGGGCCTGGTCTGGGCGGCGCACGCGCTCGGGCTTAACGCCTCCCTCGACGTCGTCAGCTTCCCAGCCGTCTGGTACCGCGTGCCATACCTGCTGCTGTCGGCGTTCCAGAACGGATTCGCCGAGGAGATCGTCGTCGCCGCGTTCATGCTGACGCGGCTGCGCCAGCTCGGCTGGAGCAGCCAACGCGCGCTGGCTGCCAGCGCCGTCGTCCGCGGGAGCTACCACCTCTACCAGGGCTTCGGCGGGTTCTTCGGCAACCTGGTCATGGGCCTGATCTTCGGCTGGTGGTTCCAGCGCACCCGCCGAGTGCTGCCCCTCGTGATTGCCCACTTCCTGCTCGACGCGGCCAGCTTCGTCGGCTACCTCTACCTGCACAACCGCATCAGCTGGATCTAGCGGCCACCACCAGGCCGAGCGCCTGGGCGATCAGGCGGTGACGAAGTCGATCAGCTCCTCGACGGCCCGGAGCAGCGGCACCTCAACATCGGCGAAGCTGTTCACCCCGGCAAGGACCCGCCGCCACATCTCGCGCGGGTCGCTGACCCCCAGGGCGGCGCAGATACCGGCTTTCCATTCGAGACCACGAGCAATCACCGGCCAGGCGTCGATTCCCAGCGCGGTGGGCTTCACCGCCTGCCAGATGTCGACGTACGGGTGCCCGGTCACCAGCACCGAACCGGCAAACCCACCCCGGGCCAGCTCAGCGACGATCCGGGTCTCCTTGCTGCCCGCCACGAGGTGATCGACCAGGACTCCGACCCGGCGCTGCGGCCCGGGCCGAAACTCGCGCACCCGCTCGACGAGATTGTCGATGCCGTCCAACGGCTCGACCACCACGGCCTCGACCCGCAGGTCGTCGCCCCAGATCCGTTCGAGCAGGGCGGCGTCGTGGACGCCCTCGACCCAGATCCGGCTGGCGCGCGCCACCCGGGCGGGCGCGGCCGCGAGTGCGTAGGAACCCGACGCCGTCCGCGTGCGGGCCGCTGGCGCCGCTGCCGCGGCCCGTGGGCGCACGAGGGTCACCGGCACACCGTCGAGCAGGAACGCGGCAGGCAGCAGCGGGAAGACCCGGCGCCTGCCATGGCGATCCTCGAGGGTGACCGTGTCGCGCTTCTCGCCCCCGTCGACGGCGGAACCGACGCTTTGCACCGCACCGCAGAAGCGGCCGTCCGCGGTCTCCACAACGAGCTCGGGTTCGGCGTCGACCTCGCGCACGCGGCGCCGCCGCGGGGCCTGCGGGGACAGCACATCGGAGTAGTCGCGCACCCGACTGACCCTACGGACGCCCGAGGCGGGTGTGGCGGCGCCACGCCTATCGTGAGGCGGTGACCCGCCTGCGCTCCGGACCGCTCGCCGCCTGGGCGAACGCGTGGCTCGCCGGCCAGGTCGCATTCGACGACGTGCTGCGGGCGGTGACCGGCGACGACGCACCGCACCGGGTCGTCGGCCTGGAGGCTGAGGCGGAGGGCGTGCCGCTCAGCGCAGCGCTGATCCACTGGCGCCGGGTAGGCGGCCCGGTCCGGCTCGTGCTGCCGGTCGCCGGGGATCTGCGCGGGGTGCCGGGGCCAGCGGCGTTCCGGGTCGAGGCCGTCGCGGTCGGTGAGGCGGTGATCGGCGGCGGGATCGGCCTCGTCCCCGAGGTGATCGACCACTCCCCCAGCAGCGCCCGGCCGAGCGTCACCTGGCAGGCGACCCCCACTGAGCCGGCTCCCGCGGACGTCGAGTCTGTCGCCGATGCCCAGTACGAGCTGGCGAGCGTCGTGCGGGAGTCCGCCGCTGCGCTAGCGGCTGCCGACGTCGCCGGTTCACCGGCCGACCTCGGCCCCGGCCTGCACGAGGCCCGCCGCGCCGGCGAGAACCTGAACCTGCCGCCGGGGTTCGCCCCCCGCGCAGTGGCCCTGCTCGCCCAGGCCGAGCGCCTGCACGCGATGCTCGCGCTGGCCGGTGCTGACCCGGCCGGCGGGGCGATCGACCGGATGGGCGCCGCCGCGCGGGAGGCCGCGCTGCGCCCGCTCGCAATCGCGGTCCGGCGCGCCCGCCTGGCCGGCTACAACGCGGGCGCCAACTGATCGTTGGGCGGCGGGTTCAGTGCCGGCGCGGCGCCGGGCAGCAGCCGGCCGGGCAGTCGATGCCGCACAGCCCCAGGCGACCGAGTGACCGCGGCTCGCCGAGGCCCAGCCGCTCCTGGACGAGTTCCCGGATCGCCGCGACGAACGCCCGGTGCGTCCCGGCCGTCTTGGCCCGGGCGAAGTACAGCCCGAGTGCTGCAGCGGTCGTCCGCGCCTCGTTGTCCAGGTCCCACGCCACCTCGAGGTGATCGGCGACGAAGCCGGTCGGGCTGACCACCACCGCCCGCTCGCCCGCCGCCGCCAGCGCGCGCAGGTGGTCGTTGACGTCGGGTTCGAGCCACGGGACCTGCGGCGGCCCGGAGCGCGACTGCCACACCAAATCGAAGGCCGCGCCGTCGCCGCGCACCGCCTCGGCCACCAGTCGCGCGGTCTCGCGGTGCTGCGCGGCATACAAGCCGTCGGCGGCCGGACCGGAGACATCGTTCATCGACACGGGGATGGAGTGGGCGGTGAATACCAGCCGGGCCGTGGCCTGCACAGCTGCGGGCAGCGTCGCCAAGGCGGCCCGAACCCCGTCGGCGTTGGCCGCGATGAACCCCGGGTGGTCGAAGTAGTGCCGCAGCTTCACCAGCTGCGGCGCGCCGGTGCCCGCGATCACCGCGGCTTGGGCGAGATCCTCCCGGTACTGCCGGCACCCGGAGTACGAGCCGGTGGCGCTGGTGGCCAGCACGAGCGCCCGCTGCACGCCGTCGTCGCGCATGTGTCGCACCGTGTCGGTGATATAGGGCTTCCAGTTGCGGTTGCCCCAGTAGAGCGGCAGGTCGATGCCATGCTCGGTGAGCTCGGCCCGCAGCGCCGCCAGCAGCGCCCGGTTGAGGGCGTTGATCGGGGAAACCCCGCGATGGCGCTGGTAATGCTCGGCGACCTCGGCCAGCCGCGCCTCGGGGATGCCGCGACCGCGGGTGACGTTGTGCAGAAACGGCAAGACGTCATCGGGGCCCTCGGGTCCGCCGAAGGACAGCAGCAGGAACGCGTCGTACTCGGGCAACGCTCACACACCCATGGCGTGGAAACCGCCGTCGACGTGCACCAGCTCGCCGGTCGTGGCCGGGAACCAATCCGATAGCAGCGCAAGGGTGCTGCGCGCGACCGGTTCGGCGTCGGTGTTGTCCCAGCCGAGCGGCGCCCGGCCGTCCCACGCGTCCTCGAACCGGCTGAAGCCGGGGATGCTCTTGGCCGCCATCGTGCGGATCGGGCCGGCCGCGACGAGGTTGACCCGGATCCGGCGTGGCCCGAGTTCGCGGGCCAGGTAGCGCGAGGTCGACTCCAGTCCCGCCTTCGCCACGCCCATCCAGTCGTAGGCCGGCCAGGCGACCCGGGCGTCGAAGTCCAGGCCGACGATCGCGCCGCCCCGCTCGTCGAACAGTGGCAGCGCGGCCACGGCCAGCGACTTCAGCGAGAATGCCGAGACCTGCAGTGCAGTCGCGACATCGGACCAGGGGGCGTCCAGGAACCCACCACCGAGACACGAGGCCGGCGCGAAACCGATCGCGTGCACCAGGCCGTCGATCCCGTCCACATGCTCGCGCACCCGCTCAGCCAGTGCCGCGAGATGAGCGTCATCGGCAACGTCCAACTCGACGACGGGTGCCGGCTGGGGCAGCTTGGCCGCGACCCGCTGCACCAGCGACATGCGGCCGAAGCCGGTGAGCACGATCTGGGCGCCCTCCTGCTGGGCCAGCCTGGCCACCGAGAACGCGATCGACGCCTCGGTGATGACGCCGCTGATGAGCAGCCGCTTGCCGTCGAGCAGTCCCATACGTTGCTCCCTCTCCTTAGAGGCCCATGCCGAGGCCACCGTCGACCGGGAGCACGGCCCCGGATATGTAAGCCGCCGCGTCGGAGGCCAGATAGCGCACCGCGCCCGCGATCTCTTCCGCCGCGCCGTAGCGCCCCAGCGGGACGTTGGCGAGAATCGCGCTCTTGCGGGCCTCGGTCAGCTCGGCGGTCATGTCCGTCTCGATGAAGCCCGGCGCGACGACGTTCGCAGTGATGGACCGGCTGCCGAGCTCCCGGGCGATCGAGCGGGCCAGCCCGACGAGGCCGGCCTTGCTGGCGGCATAGTTCGCTTGACCCGGTGCCCCGACGAACGCGACAACCGAGGAGATGAAGATCATCCGTCCCCGGCGCTGCCGCAGCATGCCGCCCGCAGCACGTTTGGCGACTCGGTAGGCCCCGGTCAGGTTGGCGTCGAGCACTCGGGCGAAGGACTCCTCGCTCATCCGGAGCAGCAAGGTGTCGTCAGTGATCCCGGCGTTCGAGACGAGCACCTCGACGGGCCCGTGCTCGGCCTCGACAGCGGTGAACGCTGCGTCGACCTCGCTCGCGGACGTGACATCGCAGCGCACCCCGAACAGTCCTTCCGGCGCGCCGCTGCCCCGGTGGGTGATGGCGACCCGATCGCCGTCGGCGGCGAACGCCCGCGCGACCGCGAGCCCGATGCCGCGGTTGCCACCCGTCACCAGCACAGACCGACTCACGTCAGGGACGGTAGCCCATCGGCGGCCGCAGCGAACGCGGACCGACCACCGGCCGGTACGGTCGGCGCCATGCGCGCAATCCAGCTCACCGAATTCGGCGGACCCGAGACCCTGCGGGTCAGCGAGCTTCCCGACCCGCAGCCCACAGCCGGCCAGGAGGTGTTCGACGTCCTGGCGGCCGGCGTGAACTACGCCGACACCCACCAGACCGAGGACTCCTACCTCGCCAAGCAGACCCTGCCGCTGATCCCGGGCGGCGAGGTGGTCGTGCTCGGCGACGACGGGCAACGCCGGGTCGGCCTGCTCGGCACGGGCGGCTATGCGCAGCGGGCCGCCGCCGACCCGCGGCAGCTGTTCCCGATCCCGGACGCTGTCAGCGACGCCCAGGCGCTGAGCACCCTGGTTCAGGGCGCGACCGCCTGGCACTTGCTGCGGACGAGCACGCATCTGCAGGAGGGGGACACCGTCGTCGTGCACGCAGGCGCCGGCGGCGTGGGCACCCTCGCCATCCAGCTCGCCAAGCGGTGGGGCGCCGGACGGGTCATCGCGACGGCATCGAGTGAGTCCAAACGCCAGCTGACCCTCGACCTGGGCGCTGACGTGGCCGTCGACTCCACCGGCCCCGACCTCACCGCGGCGCTGCGGGAGGCCAACGACGGCAAGGGCGTCGACATCGTCCTGGAGATGACCGGCGGCGCGGTGTTCGACCAGAGCCTCGCGGCGCTGGCCCCGCTGGGGCGGCTGACGGTCTTCGGCATGGCCGGGCGCGAGCTTGCGACTCCGGTCGCTCCGGGCGCGCTGATGGCGCGCAGCGCCGCCGTGATCGGGTTCTGGCTGGTCCACATCGTGCAACGCCCGGCGCTGTTCGCCGCGGCCGTGACCGACCTGATGGGGCTAATCGCCGATGGCGCGATCCGCCCCGTCATCGGCGCGACCTACCCGCTGGAGCGCGCCGGGGACGCCCACCGGGCCCTGCTCGACCGCTCCTCGGTCGGCAAGCTGGTCCTGGATCCGCAGGCCTGATCCGCCTGATCCGCCTGATCCGCCTGATCCGCCTGATCCGGCGCAGGCCGGATCGCCGGCTCAGACCAGCCGGCCGGCCCACAGCATCGCGCTGGCTGCGGCCGCGATGATGCAGAGCACGCCGGCGAGCAGAAACCGCCAGCTGATGTCGCGGTGCTGGATGGTATAGCCGATCTGGGAACCGATGTTGGCATAGACCGAACGCAGCTCCTGCTCCGAGGCCGCGGCCTGGAAGGAACCGCCGGTTGCCTGAGCCAGGGCCTGCAGGGCCACCTTGTCCGCGGGCACCGGCACCGTCTGGCCGTCGAAGGTGACAGTCCCGCCGTCGGTTCCGAACGCGATCGTCGAGACCTGGACGCCGGCCTGGCGCGCGGCGAGGGCCGCCGACTCGACTGGGCGCCCCTTGTTGTTCGCCCCGTCACTGAGCAGGACGATGCGCGCCGGGGGCGGCTTGTCGCCCCGCGCGGTCGTGGCCTGGCTGAACACCGAGATCGCCTCGAGGGAGCTGAACACCGCTTCCCCGATCGCGGTGGACTGCTGCAGGTCAAGCCGGTCGATCGCGGTTTTCACGACGTTGCGATCGACAGTGGGGGGTACCAGCAGGCTGGCGTTGCCGCCGAAGGAAACCAGCCCCAGGTTGATGCGCGCGGGCAGCAGGTCGACGAACGCCCGGGCGGCGGACTTCGCGGCGGCGATCCGCGACGGCAGTACGTCGGTGGCCTCCATGGACAGCGAGACGTCGATGGCCATGATCACGGTGGCCCGCTCGCGGGGTACCCGCACCGCGGCGGTCGGCTTCGCGACGCCCACCGACAGCACCGACAGCCCGATGAGGAGCAGGGCGAAGGTGAGGTGCCGCCGCCAACCTGGCCGCCGCGGGGCCACGCTGCCCAGTAGCTCGACGTTGCTGAAGCGCGCGACGAAGGTCTTGCGGCGCAGCTGAACGACGACGTAGGCAACGATCAGGGCGGCCACCGCGACGAGCAGCAGCAGCCATAGCGGGGCCAGGAACGTCATCACCGCACCGCCGCGGCCGGTGACCCGACGCCGGCGTGCCGGCGGGCGAGGACGAAGGCGACGACGTCGCGCAGCCAGTCCCGGTCGGTGCGCAACTGGAGGTGCGCAGCTCCGGCGCGTCGCAGCGCGGTGGCGATGGCTGCCCGCTGAGCCCGGGCCGCGGCGGCGTAGTCGCGACGAACCGTCGCGTCGGAGGTCTGCACCTCCAGCTGCCGACCGGTCTCCGGGTCGGCGAAGGTTATCAACCCCGCCGAGGGAAGCTCGAGTTCGCGCGGATCGAGCACCTCGATGCCGAGCAGCTGGTGGTGCAGCGACAGCGCGCGCAGCGCCCGCTCCCAGGTGGGCGGCTGGCCCGGCGTCGCGCTGTCCAGGAAGTCGGACACGACGGCGACCATGCCCCGCCGCTGGTGCGGGCGCCGCAGCGACTCGAGCAGGGCAGCTAGGTCGCCGGTGCGGTGCTCCTGCACGCGGGGCGTGGCCGCGATGCGACGGATCAGGTGGCGGGCGTGAGCGGTGCCGGGCAGGGCTGGGATGCGGTAGCTCTGCTCCCCGTTTGCGACGACCGCCCCGATGCGGTTGCCGCCGCGCGCCGTCAGGTGCACGACGGCGGTGATGGCTGCCAGCACCAGTTCCCGTTTCTCGGTCAATGCCGTACCGAAATCGAGGCTCGGTGAGAGGTCGACGACGAGCCAGGTCTCCAGCTCCCGGTCGACGACCGTCTGCCGGACGTGAGCGACGGTGGTGCGGGCGGTGACCGGCCAGTCCATCCGGCGCACGTCGTCGCCGGCTACGTACTGGCGCGACTCACCCGACTCGTAGCCTGGACCCGGCACCAGGCCGCCGTAGTCGCCCTGCAGCAGCCCGTCGAGCTTGTGGCGCACGACCAGTTCGAGCTTGCGCAGCAGCGGTTCGGCAGCCGTCAGGTCGAGCGACGGCCCGCTCACGCGCCACCGTAGGTCCAGGCGCGCCGCGTCCGATCCGGCCTGCCGGGCCGGTGCAATGGGCTCACGCGCCGACCGTAGGTCCAGGCGCGCCGCGTCCGGTCCGGCCTGCCGGGCCGGTGCAATGGGC
>JAYTRE010000060.1:0-3693 GCA_043746395.1 Pseudonocardiales bacterium | reverse complement strand
GTGTAGTCGAACTCCGCCAGCAGCATTGTGTGGCGGGAGGTGGTGAGCGGGCAGGAGGCGTACCCGCCGTAGGAGCCGTCGACCGCCTTGCCGTCGAGGGAGGCTAGGACGTTGGCAACGACGACGGGCGCCTGCTTGCGGATCGCGGCCCCGGTCTTGGAGTTCGGTGTCGAGCCGGCATCGCCGAGGGCGAACACGTCCGGGTAGCGCACGTGTTGCATCGTGAACTTGTCGACGTCGACGTAGCCGGTGGGGCTGTCGGGTACCGACAGTGGCGTGGCTTTGAGCCAGTCTGGTGCCGACTGGGGCGGCACGACATGGAGCAGGTCGTAGGTGATCGACTCCTTCGTCTGGTTCGCGTTGTCGGCGATCGTCGCGGTCCTGGAGTCCGGGTCCAGCTCGACGAGCTCGCTTTGCTTGTGGACTTCGATGCCGTACTTGGCCACGACGCGTTCGAGCTCGTCGGAGAACACCTTGACCCCGAACATGCCGGGAGTGGGGAGCACCAGCACGACGCGGATGTCGTTGAGGACGCCCTGTTCCCGCCAGTAGTCGGCCGCGAGGTAGGCGATCTTCTGGGGGGCCCCGGCACATTTGATCGGCCCGGCCGGCATCGTGAAGACCGCGGTTCCGGAGCGCAGGTTGCGGATCAACTCCCAGGTCTTGGGCGCGGTCTCGGGCAGGTAGTTGCTCGAGACCGCCGTGCTTTTCATGCCCTCGGCCATGCCGGGGACCTTGTCCCAGTCCAGCTGGATGCCCGGGCAGACGATGAGTCGGTCGTAGCCAATGGACGTGCCGTCGGCGGTGGTGACCGTCTGGGCATCCGGGTCGATCGTTTCAGCGCTCTGACGCACCCAGGTCGCCTTCTTCGGCATGACCGAGGCTTCCGGCCGGGCGGTCTTGTCCAGCCCCACGAGCCCGCCACCGACGAGGGTCCACAACGGTTGGTAGTAGTGAGTCTTTGCCGGGTCGATAACGGTGACGTCCGCGACGCCCCGGCGCAGGAGTCGCGCGGCGACGGAGATCCCGGCGCTGCCTCCTCCGACGATGACGACCTTTCGGGCGTTGCGGTTGACGGTCATGGTTCCTCCTGGGTGCTGGCGGAGTCAGACGAGCGCTGAAATCAGGTGGTGGGAAGTCCTGCCGCGGCGGCCTTGCTGTAGTCGTCGTCGATGTAGACGACGTCGTGACCGGCGCGGTCGAGCAGGCTTGCGGCGATGCCCGCTCGGAAGCCGGAGGCGCAATGGACCCAGAGGCGCCCGGCGGGAACGTCCTCGAGTCGGGTCAGCAGTTGGTGCATCGGGATGTGCACTGACCCCTCGATCAGGGACGTGGCGCGCTCGTCATCACGACGGACGTCCAACAGGGTTTCCCCCGGCGGACGGGTCGCCGTGTCGGCGAAGTTCGCGCGCGGGTAGCTCGATCGCGGCAGTCCCGCACCCGTCTCATCCAGCGTTCCGGTGGCAGCGGCGGCAAGGTGATCGATGCCGATGCGAGACAGTTGACGCTGCGCATCGTGGACCTGCTCGGGGGTCTCGGCGATGACGGTCAGGGCCGATCCCCAGGGCATCAGCCAACCCAGGTAGGTGGCGAACTGCTGTCCGAGTTCGATGCTGACACTGCCCGCGAGGTGGTCGGCGGCGTAGGCGATGCGGTTGCGCAGATCGACGACCCACTCGCCGGCTTCGAGGCGTTTCGCGAGCTCGTCTGCTGCGGCTGCCGGCGGCGCGTCCGGGTCCGGCTGGCGCGGCCCGCTGAGGTTCAACGGACCCATGTGCGCGTAGTACGCCGGGTAGGCGGTCAACGCGGCGACGAGCCGCGCAACGAAACCGTCCTCATCGTCGGATGTCAGGGCGTCGTTGCGCTGGCGTTCGGTGCCGATTGTGCTGTCCTGACCGCCCGTCGCCGAGCCCGAGGAGCAAAAGCTGCCGAATCCGTGGGTGGGGAACAGCGCGGTGTCATCGGGCAGCTCGGCGGCCAGGCGCCGCGCCGAGTGGAACTGGGCGTGGGTGAGTTCCTGGGTGCGTTCGACGTCGACGAGGTCCGTGCGACCGACGCTTCCGTAGAGCAGCGAGCCACCGGAGAACAACGCGGTGGGCGCGTCCGGCTCGCCTGAGTCGGCGATCGCGTAGGCGAGATGGGTGACGGTGTGTCCTGGGGTGGCGATCACCCGCACCCGCAGGCGGCCCACCTCGAGCTCGTCGCCATCAGCGACGGGCTGGCGCTCGAAAGCCACCGGGTCTTTCGCATTCACGGCGTACGGGACGTGGTGGCGGGTCGCGAGCTCGTACCCGCCGGTGACGTAGTCGTTGTGCATGTGCGTCTCGACGACGAGTCCGACGCGCACCCCATGCTTATGAAAGAGCTCCTCGACGCGATCGAGATCGCGCTGCGGGTCGATGACCACAGCGACGCTGCCGTCATGAACCACATAGCTTCGGTCGCCCAGTTCGGGTGTCTCGATCACCTCAACGTGCATGCGCATCTCCACCCTATGGGGTAACAAGTTGTACGTACATTAGGTCACTGAGGCCGAGAGAACAACGCCCAGACGACTCGGTTGGCTGGGCGCGGCACCTCCCGGCTTGCCAGAGCCGCCGGATATGGGCAGCACCGGAACAGCCGCGCATAAACGCGTAGGTGCTGTACCACCGCATGGAAAACCACGGAGACTCACCATCTTGCCAGTGACATCATATGTCCGTACATTCGTGCCCGTGAACGATGCCGCAGAGCGCTCGCCCTCTGGCGCTCCGATGATGGCCCAGCTAGACCGTCGCAGCGCGACACCGCTGTGGCAACAGCTGCGCGACGACCTGACGGCGCGGGTCGAAGGCGGAGAGTTCGCTGACGCCTTCCCGGGTGAACTCGTGCTGCAGGAGCAATACCGGGTGAGCCGGCAAACAGTGCGACAAGCGCTACGCACGCTGCGCGAGGATGGCGTGGTCACCGCCGCTCGCGGGCGTCTGCCGCGGTTGAGCACTCCCGGCGAGATCGAGCAGCCGCTGGGGGCGCTCTACAGCCTGTTCTCGTCGGTCCAGGCGGCGGGCATCGAGCAGCAGAGCATCGTGCGTGTCCTCGACATTCGCGCCGACGGTGTCATCGCCGCGCGGCTAGGTCTGGACGGGGCCGCACCGCTGTTGCACCTGGAACGACTCCGGCTGGCCGGCCAGGAGCCGCTCGCGATCGATCGCGTCTGGCTGCCCGCCGAGTTCGCCGCACCGCTGCTGGAAGCAGACTTTAGCAACACCAGCCTGTACGCGGAGCTCGCGCGGCGATGCCAGATCCGCCTGACGAGTGGTCAGGAACATCTCTGGGCGGTGGTTCCCACTGCTCATGAGCGGGCCGTCTTGCAGATCAGCGCGAACACGGCAGCGTTCGCGATCGATCGGCTCGGGTGCACCCGCGGCCAGCCCGTCGAGTGGCGGCAGTCGGTGATTCGCGGGGATCGGTTCATCTTGACCGCTCCGTTCACCGCCCGAACCGGGTACCCGCTGGACGTGCGATCAACCCACCGGGCACTCAGCACCGGATCACGAGCGTGAGCCTGCTCGAGGCGCTCGCCCTCGGCCTGTTGATCGGGTTGAGCCTGGGCTGGTGAGTAGCCGGGGGGAATCTCACCCCCCGGCTCTCGTAGAACCGGACGTGACAGTCTCCCGTCATCCGGCTCCCACAGTCCGGCGTGCTGGTGTA
>JAYTRE010000059.1:0-4946 GCA_043746395.1 Pseudonocardiales bacterium | reverse complement strand
GTCGAGGTCGATGGAATAGGACGTGACGGACACCAGGGCCGCGCGCCGCGCGGCCTCGGCGCGGGTCAGGCTGCGCATCCCCAGACGCTATCCGGTCCGGCTCGGTGCCGCCGCGCGCCGCGGTACGAAAGCCACACTCCCGACCGCTGTGACGCGTCGCGCACCGGCCGGCGGTTTGGTAACGCCCCGGAAACACGGCGAAGGCTCTCCTGTTAACACGCAACCCCCAGTCTTGCCGCCAGGCGCGCAGCGTGCGCGTCCACCGACTGGCCCGACCAAGGGGGAAGCCCTGTGTCACAGATGATCCTGGCCGGCACCTACGTTCCGTTCGGCGTGGGCAAGAACATCCTCAACGGTGGCGACACCGCGTGGCTGCTTGCCTCGTCCGCTCTGGTGCTCCTCATGACGCCCGCCCTGGCGTTCTTCTACGGCGGCATGGTGCGCCAGAAGCACGTGCTCGCCATGCTCATGCAGAACTTCGCGGCAATCGCCATCGTCAGCGTGACGTGGGTGATCGTCGGATTTAGCTGGGCATTCGGCGGTAACAACCAGTGGCTGGGCGACCTGCACTTCTTCGGGCTACAGCACATGGGCGATGTCGTGCCGGCCCTGAACGGTGCGCAAACCACACCGACGATGGCCTTCGTCGCCTTCCAGCTCACCTTCGCGATCATCACCCCGGCCCTGATCACCGGATCGACCGCGGACCGCTGGAAGTTCGGCTCGTTTGTTGCCTTCGTGACGCTGTGGTCCGTGCTTATCTACGCACCCGTCGCGCACTGGGTCTTCGACGGGTTCGGCTTCCTGAACCGTTCCCTGATCGCCAGTTCGGGCGGGCATTTCTTCGCTGAGGACTTCGCCGGGGGGACGGTGGTGCACATCAACGCCGGTGCCGCGGGTCTGGCGATGGCGCTGCTGCTCGGCAAGCGTAAGGGGTGGCCGAAGGAGAACATGCGCGGGCACAACATCCCGTTCGTCATGCTCGGTGCGGGCCTGCTGTGGTTCGGCTGGTTCGGCTTCAACGCCGGCTCGGCGTTGACCGCCAGCAACCTGGCGTCCTATGCCTGGGTCAACACCAACACCGCCACTGCGACCGCCATGTTCGGCTGGCTCGTCGCGGAGAAGTTGCGTTACGGGAAGTCCACGGCGCTGGGCGCCGCTTCGGGGGCGGTTGCCGGCCTGGTTGCCATCACGCCGTGTGCCGGCTGGGTCAGCCCGATCGGTTCGATCTTCATCGGCTTCATCGCCGGGTTCGTCTGCGCCTACGCGATCAGCCTCAAGACCAAGTTCGGGCTGGACGACTCCCTCGACGTCGGTGGCGTGCACTTCGTCGGTGGCTGGATCGGGACCATCCTGGTGGGCTTCTTCAGCACCACGGGCACCAACTCGCTCGGCAACAACGGCGTGTTCTACAAGCCGCACGGTAAGTACGCGGGCTGGAACCTCGTGCTGCACCAGATGGAAGCTGCCGGTGTGGTGACGGTGTTCTCCTTCGTGGGAACTCTGATCATCGGCTTCGCGGTCGGCCTGGTGTTCAAGAGCCGGGTCTCCGAGGAGGATGAGCTTGAGGGCTTGGATACCGCGATCCACGGCGAGTCCGCATACGAGTTCGGTCCGGTGGGTGGCGCCGGCCCCTACATTCCGGCTACCACGAGGGAGAGTGTCGGTTCATGAAGCAGGTAACCGCCGTGATCAAGCCTTTCAAGCTCGATGACGTGAAGGCTGCGCTCGAGGTGCTCGGCGTCCAGGGCCTGACCGTCAGCGAGGTGCAGGGCTTCGGCAGGCAGAAGGGCCACACCGAGGTCTACCGCGGGGCGGAGTACACCGTGGACCTGGTGCCGAAGGTGCGCGTCGACGTCCTCGTCGCGGACACCGACGCCGGCAAGGTCGTCGACGCGGTTGTCGAAGCCGCGCGAACGGGCAAGATCGGCGACGGCAAGGTATGGGTCACGGCTGTCGAGACCCTGGTGCGGGTACGAACGGGTGAACGAGACGCCGACGCCATCTGACAGAAGTGGGTTGGGGGAGGTCCGGGCCGGCGTACTACGCCGGCCCGGACTCGTTGGCTCCGGGTTGCGCGCCGCGCTCACCGAGGCCTACGACGAGTGGTTGCGCGCGCGGCTGCCGGGTATCCCCGGTCTCGCGCTCGTCGCGGTCGGGGGCCTCGGCCGGCGCGAGCCCGCCCCCTATTCCGATCTCGACCTAGTCCTGGTGCACGATGGCCAGATCGCGGGTCTCACTGACATTGCCGACGCGACCTGGTATCCGATCTGGGACAGCGGCTTCGACCTGGACCACTCGGTGCGCACTCCCGAACAGGCCGTCGCAGTCGCCAAGGACGACATCAAGGCGCTGCTCGGGCTGCTTGACATCCGCCACGTCGGTGGCGACGCCGGCCTCTGCGGTCAGCTGCGTGACCGCGCGCTCGACCTGTGGCGTGCCACGGCGCTCAAACGCGTCACCGAGCTTGGCGAGCTGTCCGAGGAGCGTTGGCGGCTGGCGGGTGAGGCGGCCTTCCTGCTCGAACCCAACCTGAAGGACTCCAGGGGCGGGTTGCGCGACGGGCAGACCCTGCACGCGCTGGCGATCGCGCAGCTGGTGGACCTGCCGATCACGGTGCGTGAGGCCTACGCCACCCTGCTCGACGTCCGCGGGGAACTGCACCGGCGGACCGGACGCGCCGATGATGTCCTGCGCCTGCAGGAACACGACGGGGTGGCGGCTGCCCTGGAGCTGGTGCGCGATGGCGAGCCCGACCGCGACGCCGCGCTGCACACCGTGAACGAGGCGGCCCGCACCATCGCGCACTCCCTTGACACGGCTTGGCGTCGGGTGCGGGCCGCGGCGGCCGTCCCCCGCCGTCCCCGCCTGCGCCGGTTCGGATCCGCAGCGCAGGGCCCGGTGCGCGAGGGTCTCGCCAAGGACGTCGTCGCCCAGGACGGCGAGGTCGTGCTGGCGCGGGAGGCCGATCCGTGGTCCGACCCGGGCCTGGTGCTGCGGGCCGCCCGAGCCGCGGCTGAGTACGACCTGCCGCTGGCCCCCTTCACCCTGGACCGATTGGCAACCGAGGCCGCCCCGCTGTCCCAGCCCTGGCCGGCGCACGCGCGCGACGACTTCGTGTCGCTCCTGGGCGCCGGCACCCCGGCCGTGCACGTGCTTGAGTCCCTTGATCAGGCCGGACTGCTCGAGGCGCTGATCCCGGAGTGGGACGCGGTGCGGTGCAAGGCCCAGTACAACCCGGTGCACCGCTTCACCGTCGACCGGCACCTGCTCGAGACCGCGGCGCAATCGGCGGCGCTGGCGCGGCAGGCTTCGCGGCCAGACCTGCTGCTCGTCGGCGCTTTGCTGCACGACGTCGGCAAGGGCTATCCCGGCGACCACAGCGTTGTCGGCGCGGAGCACGCTGCGGTGATCGCGCGCCGAATGGGTTTCGCGGGTGAGGACCTGGCCATGATCGTCGCACTTGTCCGGCACCACCTGCTGTTGCCTGACACCGCGACCCGTCGTGACCTGGACGATCCGATGACCGTCACGGCGGTCGCTTCGGCAGTCGGCGAGTCGGCCGAGCTGCTGGCGCTGCTGCACGCGCTCACGATCGCCGACGCCGCCGCGACCGGGCCGGCCGCCTGGAGCGACTGGAAGGCCGGGCTCATCCACCAGCTGGTCGGGCGGACCCGAAAGGTACTGCAGGGTGCTCCGCCGCCTGCTGTGGCGCCGCTTGACGAGCAGCGTCGCCGGCTCGCCGAGGCCGGTCAACTCGCGGTGCAGGTGCGCGGCGATGAGGTGCTGGTCGCGGCGCCGGACGGACTGGGGGTGCTGTACCGCACCGCAGGCGTGTTGGCGCTGCACTCGCTCAACGTGCGCGCCGCCTCGATCCGCACCCACGCCGGGATGGCCGTGAACGCCTTCGTGGTAGAGCCGCGCTTCGGCCGGCTCCCTGACCCCGCGCTGGTGCGCGGCGATCTGGCGCGCGCGCTGGACGGGCGCTTGGAGTTGGTGGAGCGGCTGCGGGACAAGGAACGTGCCTACGCGGGGCCCGAGGTCGGCGGTAGTAGGCCCCCGTCGGTGACGTGGTTCGACGACGCCGCGACGGCGGCGACCGTGCTCGAGTTCCGCGCCGACGATTCGATCGGCCTGCTCTGCCGGGTGACCGCCGCGTTGGAGCGTTGTGGCGTGGACATCCGCTCCGCGCGCGTCTCGTCCCTCGGCGGCGCGGTCGTAGACGCGTTCTACGTGACCACGCGCGACGGCGAGCTGATCCCGGCGCAAGCGCGGCCCCAAATAGAGCGGGAACTGGCCTCGATCTAGGGCCGAGAACAACCTCACACCAAATGCGTTTCCGGACATCCGAAACCTGCCGGTAACCTGTGGGTAGCCGCACGGGCCGATGCCGTCCCGGTCCGGATGCCGCCCGCGAGGTGGCCAGCCGGAAACCCCGAGTCCGTCGCCCACCCAGGAGCGCGCTTGACCGCCTTCTCTGCTGTGCCCCGCGCGCAGGGTCTCTACGACCCGCGCCACGAGTCAGACTCCTGCGGCGTCGCCTTCGTGGCCGACCTGCAGGGACGGCCCACCCACGCGATCGTGGCCCACGCGCTGAGCGCCCTGCACAACCTCGACCATCGCGGCGCCGCCGGTGCCGAACCTTCCTCCGGCGACGGGGCCGGGATCACCGTCGCAGTTCCCGACGCGTTTCTCCGCACCGAGGTGGGCTTCGCGCTGCCGCCGCGTGGGCAGTACGCGGTCGGCATCGCGTTCCTGCCCGTTGCCGCAGCAGCTGCGCGTCAGGTCGTCGACATCGTCGAGCAGACCGCAACCGAGGAGGGACTGCAGCTACTGGGCTGGCGCGACGTCCCGACCAACCCCGACTCGCTGGGTCCCACGGCGCGCAGCGTGATGCCAGCGTTCCGGCAGCTGTTCCTTCGCGGCGTGGGCGGCGAGGCGGGAGT
>JAYTRE010000058.1:0-3384 GCA_043746395.1 Pseudonocardiales bacterium | reverse complement strand
CGCGATCCGCCGTAGAGGTCATCGACGGGGATGTCTACCCCCGGCGCGACGAGATCCGGGAAATGACTGCGGCCACCGCACGCCGACGGTCCGCGGCTGGAGGACACATCGACGGTGTCGCTGCTGTCGACGCTGCCGACGGCCAACGCCTCGGGCAACGTGGCCGGGCTCGTGCCGCTGTTGAGCGCGGGCCCGCTGTTGCCGGCGGCGAACACCGAGACGATGCCGGCCGCGCGCAGGGCCGCGAGGTCGGGCTCGAACTCAGTCGAGCAGGCCGTCGTCGCGGAGGACCAGGAGGCGTTCAGCACCTGGGGCGGATCGGGGGCCGCGGGGTCCCCGCTCGGGTTCAGCGCCCACTGCAGGGCTGCGTGGACGCCGGACAGGGTGGCGCGACCGGAGTCGTCGAAGACCCGCGCCGCGATCCAGCGGGCATCGGGGGCGACACCGACGGAGTGCCCGCTGCCGTCCCGACCGACCATGACGCTGGTGGTCCAGGTGCCGTGGCCGTTGACGTCGGTGGGGGTGGCATGCTGCCCGTACGGGTCGAACCAGCCACCAGTGCCGCCGCGCCAGGACCCGGCCAGGTCGGGCTGGGTGCCGTCTACCCCGGTGTCGAGGTCGGCCACCACCACCCCGGCGCCGGTAATACCTCGTGACCACAGGGTGGGCGCGCCGATCGCGGCCACGTTGGCGGCCGCCAGTGTCGGTTCCCGCGCCGGAACCATCGCCGGCGTGATGGCTGCCTCGTCCAGGCGCACCGAGGCGATGTCGGCGCGGCCGGCCACGGCGCGGACCGCGTCGGCGGTACCCGTAAACGACATCCCGTCGCTGATCCACCAGGCTCGCACGTGGCTGGCTCTCCCGGACGCGCTCAGGCGGGCGAGCAGTTCCCGGGTACCGCGTTGCCGGGTTTCGGCGTGCCCGCGCAGCAGCGACTGCACGTGCTCGGCCCGGTCGCGGCGGTCGCGGTCGCGAACCTCGGACAGGTCCGCCCG
Source organism: Pseudonocardiales bacterium (assembly GCA_043746395.1). GTDB lineage: Bacteria > Actinomycetota > Actinomycetes > Mycobacteriales > Jatrophihabitantaceae > JAYTRE01. The sequence goes on along the minus strand of JAYTRE010000058.1, from coordinate 2,389 downwards.
GGTGCGCAATTGCGCGAACACGGCGACCGTGGCGTGCGGGGCGAGCGTGGCGAGGCGCGCCGCGAGCTCGCGGTCGATCGTCGACGATTCGGTCGTGACCGCCGGGTCGAGGTGGGTGCGGGCCCGCGACGCCGCGGCGCTGCCCTGGGACATGCCCACGAACATCGTCGCGGCTGCGACCGCGGCCACGCCTCCCCGACCGAGCGGGTGGGTGCCGCGAACACTGATCATCTCACCCCCACCAACAGTTTCTGGTCGTCGCGAGCGGTGCCGTCAGGATCGGGTGGGGTGGTTTCGGCGGGCCGGCGTCGGCGACGTGCCCCGGCGGCGAGCAGGCCCAGCAGCAGCGCGCCGCCGAACGCCAGCCGATCGAGCAGCGACCCCCACCGGCGATCGCTGAGCACCGGCGGCCGGGAACCGAGCGACCCGCCGGCGACCGTCCACCTCGAGCTCCACACCACGTCCGGGCGGGCGGCCCGATGGACGGCGATGTCGACCCGCCACGGTCCCGCCGCGGTCAGGTTGACCGACGGCAGGTCCCAGCCGTTCGCGAGCTCCGAGCGCACCATGCTGCGCCGTGGCAGGGCCCGGCCGTCCGGGCCGACGAGGGCAGCCGACACCCCGGTCACGGGTCCTGGCTCCGGACGTCGAGTCTGGTCGACGGTCACCCGCAACCAGCTCTGCCCGACCGTGTTGGGCGCCAGGTCCAGTGTCTCGAAGAGATCGGACACCTGCGCCGCCAGCCTGGGCTGCTCGACCCGGACGGTCGGCGCGAACGCGGGCCCGTGTGCCGGTGTGCCCACGCTCATCGCAGCGGCGGCGGCCAGCACCGCGATCAGTGCCGTGCTCTCCAGCCAGATGCCGTGTTTGACGGAGCGCGCTGGAGTGGGACGGGGCCGGCGGAGCCGCCGGGCCGCGGTCAGGCCGATGAGCCCGGCGACACCGGCCAAGGCAACTTTTGTCACCAGGAGCTGTCCGTACGCCGTGGTCAGCAGCGCGTCGACGCTGGCGACCTGCCGACCAGTCAGCGCGACGCCGGTCGTCACGAGCACCGCAACGCAACTGGCAGCCGGCACTGCGAACGCTCGCATGAGCGCCCGGACGGGGATGGCGTCGGCACCCCGGCGCAGGGTCCGCGCCAGCACGCCCAAGATGAGCACCGCGCCTGCCCATGCGGCGGCCGCCGCCAGGTGCGCGGTGAGCAGCGCGAGGGCAACCGGCCGTCCGGTACCGACTGCGACGTGGCTCGCACCCGCCACAGACGCCACCGCACCCAGCACCGCAAGTGCCCCGAGACCCGAACGCAGCCTCGTGCGGTGTCCCGCGGCCGCGCCCGCGGCCAGTGCCACCACCGCGATCAGGGACACTTCCCGCAGCACCCAGAGCCGTCCGAACAGGCTCGCCTGCAGGCTGGTGCCGACGTCGCGCAGGACCCCCGTGGCGTCGACGAGCACCGCGACGCCGATGACGGCCGCGGCGGCGGCGGCCCACGCCGCGGTCTGCCACAGCACCGCGTCGAGCCGGGCCCGCGCCAGGCGATCCGAACCGGCCCGGGGCACCACTGCGGTGGCCAACAACGCCGCACCGAGCAGCACCGCGAACGCGAGCAGGTCCAGCCAACGCACGGCAACGCTGCGGGTAGCCGGGGCCGGTCCCCAGCGGTCGGCTCGGCTGGCGGTGACCGCCCTGCCGACGCCGAAGACGAGCGTCCCGCTGGTGAGGTGCAGATCGTCAGCCGACTGCACCGTCCAGGTGACGTTGAAGGCTCCCGTGCCCAGCGCCGGCAGCGCTACCACGACCGCGGTGCCTTTCGCGGGGCCGGTGACGCGCAACTCCGCCGCACCGGGCCCGGTCCGGGCCAGCACCGCGCCACCGGCGGAGCGCAGGGTGAGTGACGCGGAGTGCACCAGCACGTCCTCGTCGAAGGTGAGGGTGATCGCAGCTGGGGCCCGATCCAGGGTCGAGCCGTCGGCGGGGGTGCTCTGGGCGAGGATCGCGTGCGCGCTGGCCGGCCCCGATCCCGCGACCAGTGCTATAGCGACGAGCACGATAACGCCGAGGGCCCGCCTCATGATCAGCGTGCCCTTGTTCCCAGCACTGTGACGTGCTCAAGCCGATTGCCGGCCAACGTGATCGTCACGTGGCTCCCGGCGCGGAGCAGCCCGCGGGTGTTGCGGTAGAGCAGGTAGTAGCGGCCACCTGCATGCAGGTCGTGCGCGTGGGACTTGATCGCGACGGCGAAGATGATCCGCTTCGAGCCCTCCTCGACGAGTACCGGAGTGTCCTGCGGGCTCGAGCCGAGCGCCGCCGCCTTGTCCACATCGAGTACGACGTAACGCACATCGACCATGCCGCCATCGGCGGTGGTTCCGATCTGGGTGAAGCGCAC
>JAYTRE010000057.1:0-6650 GCA_043746395.1 Pseudonocardiales bacterium | reverse complement strand
CCATTCGCTCGTCATCGATCCCGGGGTGTTCAGCGAGGTCGACCAGGCCCTCGACGGTGCGTCGAGTGTGCTCATCACGCACGAACATCCTGACCACCTCCACGCCGACAAGCTGCGCGCTGCTGCCCACGCCGACCCGCGGTTGCGGATCTGGGCGCCCGCAGGCGTGGCCGCCACCCTCGCAGATCTCGGCGAGCAGGTCGTGGCGGTGGGCCCGGGCGAGAGCTTCGACGCCGCCGGCTGGCCGGTGCGCACCTTCGGCGGCCAACACGCCCTGATCCACCCGGCGATTGCGGTGGTGGCCAACATCGGATATCTCGTCGCAGCAACCGTGTACCACCCCGGCGACTCGTTCACCGTGCCCGACGTCGCGGTCGAGGTGCTGCTCGTCCCGACGAGCGCGCCCTGGTCGAAGGCGGCGGAGGTCATCGACTTCACCGTCGCGGTGCGGGCACCCCGGGCATTCCAGATCCACGATTCGCTCGGTACCGACGTATACGCCAGCATCGTCGAGGGCCATCTGCAGCGCATCGCCGGCCCGTTCGGCGTCACCTTCCAGCACGTGCAGCCAGCCGAGACCGTCACCATCTGACGCAGCGGGCACCGAGGGCGAACCGAACGTTCGTTGCCACGCCCCCGGAGGTGAGCTGTGAGCAAGAAAAGTGGTTCAGCTCGCCGTCGGTAACTGAGTGGTAGTTACAGCTCATGAGACTGCCCGTCAGGCCAATCCGGGGCAGGTGGCCTGCGGGGATCGAACGCCGCGCGCAACGCTATCTCTGGGACGATCCGAGTATCGTGCTGGACCCCAGCGGGAGCCCGGAACAATTCCGAGTAGCGATGCGGGCCTTTGCCGTCGGTGAGACTATCAAGATCACGGGGCGGGACAGACATCCTGGGGCCGACGGACTGTTGCTGGACAATGTCGATGTCAGCAATGCCACCATCGTGGACATTGGCGCATCCGACGGGTCCACCTCCGTCGACCTGATCGACAGGCTAGCTGGCTTTAAGGCCTACGTCATCGCCGATCTTTACCTGTATGTCCAGGCGCGCACCCTTGGTAACCACACCTTGTTCTATGAACGAGATGGAGTCTGCTTCATGGTGGTGGGCCGGCGAGTTATCGGCTGGCCACGCAGATCTAGGCTCGTTGCGGCGTTGTACGGACCACTCATCGCGCGTGCGGAGCGCTACGGGCGGAAACCTCAGCAAGTCCTGCTGCTCAACCCGTGCGCCCGGGCGCGAATGGAGTCAGACTCCCGCATCAGCATCGCAGTACACGACGTCTTTGAGCCGTGGGCCGGCCCCCACCCCGATGTCATCAAGGTCGCCAACCTGCTTCGCCGCGATTACTTCGACGAGGCCATGATCCGTACCGCGCTTCGCGCGCTGCTTGCCAGCCTGTCCGAGGGCGGACACCTGCTGATCGTCAACAATCCGCCTGTGAAGGGCTTGCCGTGGCAAGCGGGCTTGTTCCGGCGAACCGACGGCTGCTTCAAGCCGGTGGCACACACCCAGCACCAGTTGGACATCACGGACGTCATCACAGCGACATCGCTGGTCGCCGAGGGCCGGACAACTGTTCCGGTAGGGGATGCGGCCCGCACCTCGAGCGGGGAAGCGCCCTAGGCAGGTGCCGCGCGCCGCACCGTGACGTGCCACATGAGCGCGGCAGCGACGAGTACCCCGATCGCGTCGAAGGTCGCGGTCACCGGGGCAGCGCCGGTGATTGCGGCGACGGCGGTGACACCGCAGGCGAGCACGAGCCAGTCCCGCCGCCGGCCGCGGGCGGTGGGAGCGAGGCAGACCACCCCCCACAGCAGGTACCAGGGATAGATCGTCGGGCTGAGCAGCGCGAGTGCCACCAAGCCGTAGCCGACGCTGTGCTCGAGCGTGCGGCGCTGTGCCGAAGCGGTCAGGTAGCCGACGATGCACGCGGCGGCGAGCAGGCAGCTCACCCGACCTGCGGTGGCCAGGTCGTCGAAGGACGCGGACGGGACGACCGGTCCCAGCAGGTCGCCCACCAGGCTCGCAGGGGCGAACGGGTTGTATTCCTGGGCGGGACTGTTGAGCCCATTGATCCAGCCCAGGCCGTTGTTCACGAGCAGCGAGAACCCGGCAATGCTCAGGCCGGCAAGAGCCACATCGTGCGCCGCGACCCGCAACCGGGCCACCCGCTCCGGCTCGGTCAGGGTATGGCTCGCGACGATGGCGAGCACGGCCGCGAACGCCGGGGCCTTGGTCGAGCCCGCCGCACAGGCGAGCAAGACCGCCCAGGACCAGTGGCCGCGCCTCGCGGCCACCAGCGCGGCCAGCAGCAGCGCGCACATCGGCGCTTCGAGGTGGGCCCCGGACACGAGGTGGAGCAGTACGAGGGGATTGAGCACGGTGAGGATGAGCGCCTGAGCACGCCGGTTGCCGGCCAGTTGCACCGCCAGCACTCCGATCGCGATCACGCAGCCGACCGCGAGCGCGCGCAGCACGACAACAGCGCCGAGCGGGTTACCCCCGCTGATCGCGACAGCCAGATGCTCGAGTGTCGTGGCAAGCGGCCCGTACGGGCTGGGCGCGCTGCGCCACGTGGGATCGACGGCGGCCAGCGCGCGCACCGCGTCCCGGGTCGGCACGGTAACCAGCGCCGCCACACCTGAGGTGTACGGGTCCAGGCCGTCGCGCACCATGAGCCCCTGCGCGGCGTAGCTGTACACGTCCTTGCTGATGAGCGGCGGCCCGATGGCGAATGGTGCCGACCAGGCCGCCGCGATCCACCACACCTGCCGTTCGGTCCACGCCATCCGTGCGTGCCAGTGCAGCGCACCCAGCCACAACAGCACCAGGGCGGCGATGCCGAGGAACAGCAGCACCCCGGGCAGCCAGGAATCGCCCGGCCGGTAGCCGTGCGGCGAGAGCAGCCCCAGCCAGTTCGTCAGCGGGATCGTGGTGCCGACCGTGCCGTCCCGGCCACCGGCGACGACGGTAAGGCACGCGGCGAGAAGGCCCGCCGCGGCGACCCACTGGGGAGCGCCGCGAAGCTCTCGGGCCGGAACCTGCACCCCCGCAGTCTAGGAACAGTGCTCGCGCCGCGTCCTTTGTCTCGGGTCACCCGGCCGGAGCCCGGGGCGGCGAGCCGCACTACCCGCCGTCCCGAGCTGGACCGGATTATTCAGTGCACGTGGCCGGACCCGCCGTGGTGCTCGATCGCGATCTCGTCCGCCGAGGACACCCCGGCCGGCAGATCGACGGTCGTCTTGGGCCCGGTGAACCAGTTCTTGACCGACGCGTGCCACCAGACCCACAGGATCAGCAGCGCGCCGCCGACCACGAGTGGCGTGTAGTTGACGAACTTCAGATTGGCCCAGCCGAAGCCCTGGTACCAGGGCGCGCCTGCGGTCGAGGTCGGCAGGATCGCGATGAACGACGTCACGACGATCTCGACGACGGCCACGATCGACATCCACTTGTACTTGGCCCCGAGCGTCCAGCCGCCGGGCTTGAAGCTGTTGCCGGCTTTCCAGCGCAGGAAGATCGGGATGGCGAATGCCACGTACAGCCCGATGACGCCGATCGACACCACCGCGAAGAAGGCGACCGGGGTGGGCACTTGCTCGTTGCCCACCGGGACGTTGACGGTGACGATCGCCGGGAGCGTGATCAGGATCGCGACCACCACCGACAGCAGGACCCCGTAGACGGGCACCCGATTCTTGTTCAGCTTCGCCCAGTACCGGCCCCCGGGTACGGCACCGTCGCGGCTGAAGGCGAACAGCATCCGCGACGTGCTGGTCATGCAGGCGACCGTGCAGAAGAACTGGCCTGCGGTCGAGATGAACAGCACGAAGCTGGCCCAGTTCACGGTCAGCGCCTGGTTGAAGATGATGGCCACGCTGCCGCCGGTGAAGCCGTTGCCGCCGGCGGTGACGGCGGCCTCGTTCTTGACGGCGAACAGGAAGGACAGCAGCAGCACCCAGCCGCCGAGGCCGGAATAGAAGATCGATCGCCAGATTCCCTTCGCCGCGGAGTTCGCGGCGCTCTTGGTCTCCTCCGACAGGTGGGCCGAGGCGTCATAGCCGGTGATCGTGTACTGGGTGAGGATGAAGCCGAGCGGGAGCACTCCGAAGAAGAACGCTGCGCCGCCGGTGTGGCCACCGAGGAAGCCGGTGTTGTTGACCGTGTGCGTGAACACCGAGGACACGCTGGCGTGATGGCTCGGCACGATGATGAGGATCAGCACGACCGCGGCGGCCCCGATCACGTGCCACCACACCGAGATGTTGTTGAGGATGGCCAGCAGGTGACTGGAGAAGATGTTGATGAGCGCCGCCAGCGCCAGCACCACCAGGAAGATCACGAATACCCGGGTCAGGCTGTAGCCGCTGGCCCAGGACTTGCTGTAGGTGTCAAGGGTCAGGTCGAAGAACGTCGCGCAGCCGTAGGCCACCGACGCGACGATGGCGAGCAGTCCGATCAGGTTCAGCCAGCCGGTGTAGTAGCCCGCTTTCGGTCCGCCCAACTTGGAGGCCCACCAGTAGATCCCTCCTGAGGTCGGGTATGCCGAGACCAGCTCGGACATGCACAGCCCGATGATCAGGATGAGGCCGGCGATGATCGGCCAGCCCCAGGCGATGCCCGCCGGGCCCCCGTTGTTCCAGCCGACACCGAACGTCGTGAAGCAGCCGGCGAGGATGGAGATGATCGAGAAAGAGATGGCGAAGTTGGAGAAGCCCGACCACGAGCGGTTGAGCTCCTGCTTGTAGCCGAGTTCAGCGAGGCGCTTTTCGTCCTCGTTCAGCGTTGGTGCGACCACGGTAGAGCTCCCTCGTGTCAGGTGGATGGCGAGATGTCGTTGATCAGCCGATCGAAATCCGGGCCGCGGAACTCCGCGACCGCCCGTGCGTACTTCTCCATGCCCCACGACCAGAAGTCGAAGTCGACGTCGCTGACCGCGTCCTGGATGCTGGCCCAAAGCGTCCAGCCGTACTTGGACATCAGGCCGAACAGCCGCGCGCGCGCGACTAGAGCGGCACTGGCCCGCCCGTAGTAGGCGGTGACCAGGTGCTCGAGCCGGTCCGGTGCGAGGGCCGCCTCGCTCCAGATGTTGCCGAGTTCGAAGCAGGCGTCGTTGTTGCCGGAGTACTCGTAGTCGATGAACCAGATCCGGCCGTCGTCCATGATGTTGGCGGCGAGCAGGTCGTTGTGGCACGGAACGGTGCCGGTAGCGGTGGCCCGCAGAACGGTGTGTAGCCGCGCTACCTGGGGCTGGAACTCGAGGTAGTCCGACGGCAGTCGGAAGCCGAATTCGTGGACGATGTCGAGGTAGCGGCGCTGGAGGGCGAACATGTCGAAGTCGTTCACGAATCGCGGCCCGGAGTGCAGTCGAATGCAGCCTGCCGCGATCCGCTGCAGCTGATTGGCGTCGTCCAGGGTGGCCGCCTCGAAGGTTCGACCCTCGATCCATTCGACGAGCATGATGCCTTGCGCGGACGAGTAGTTGACGACACCCGGACCGATACCCACAGTGGCCGCGGCCCGCGAGTTGTGGAACTCGGCGTCGCGGTCGATCGCGAGCAGGGCGCTCTTGGCTGAGCTGAAGCGAGCGACCAGCCGGCGCCCTGACGTTGTCGTGACCCGGTAGTTGCGGTTGGTCAGCCCGCCAGGAAGGAGCTCGAGACGCTCGATTCCCCCGGCCAGCTCAGGAAAGTGGTCGAGTTCGGCCATCGGGCCCAACCGCGCAGCGACGCTTCCGGACGAGGGCGCGAGGGGAGGGACGCCGTTGCTCGGTCCGATCACGTGTCCCCTTCCGGTTCCCGCGGGGGTCGACGACCCCGCCCACGCGTGCTCGCTCGATGTCGGGATGGTAGGGCAGCCCGACATCAACGGTCTAGTCCCCAGACCTTTTAACCCGACTTTGTCTTGTCCCAGGGCCCGATGCCCAGCATGATTGGCCAAGTGGCGGCCGACCGAGAACTCCCGACGTCCGCACGAGTGGTGGTCATCGGTGGTGGGGTCGCGGGGGCGAGCATCGCCTACCACCTCGGCGAGTTGGGTGAGCGTGACGTCCTGCTGCTGGAGCGGGCCGAGCTGACCAGCGGATCCACCTTCCACTCGGCGGGTCTGGTCGGCCAGTTGCGTGCAGACCCGACGCTCACCCGGATGAATATGTATTCCGTCGAGCTGTACCGGCGGTTGAGCCAGGGTGAACATGCGGTGGCGTGGACCGAGAGCGGCGGCATCAAGCTCGCCTCCAGCACCGAACGGCTCGAGGAGATCCGGCGTCAGATCAGCTGGGCGCGCACCTTCGATCTCCCGTTGCACGAGATCACCCCCGCCGAGGTGGCCGAGCGCTTTCCGCTGGTCGAGCTGGATGGTGTCGTCGGGGCGGCCTACCTCGAGTCGGACGGTTACCTCGACCCGTCCCAGCTGTGTTACGCGCTGGCGAAGCTGGCCCGCGCGGCCGGCACCCGGATCTTCCCGCGCACCAGGGTGACCGGTATCGACGTGCGGGACGGGCGGGTGCACGGGGTCCGGACCGATCGCGGTGATGTCGAGTGCGAGGTCGTCGTCAACTGCGGCGGCATGTTCGCCGCCGAGATCGGGCGCCTGGCCGGAGTCCGCATCCCGCTCGTCCCGATGTCGCACCAGTACCTGGTGAC
>JAYTRE010000056.1:0-4596 GCA_043746395.1 Pseudonocardiales bacterium | reverse complement strand
CGCGCGGCAATGCGAGGATGGCCGGGCGAGACGGCGGTCATATTGCTACTCGCGAGTAACATCAGGCAGAGTGTGGCGAGGATGTGGCGCGCCGCTGCGCTGTCATCGTCACCCTGCCGCTGCCGCAGCGAGCGGGATTCCCGAACCGAGAGGTCAGCGAAGGCATGAACATCGTGGTGCTGGTCAAGCAGGTGCCCGACACCGAGGCCGAGCGCAAGCTCAACCCGACCGACAACACCGTCGATCGTGCCTCGGTGGACCCCGTCATCAACTACATCGACGAGTTCGCCATCGAAGAGGGGTTGCGCCTGAAGGAGGCGCACGGCGGCGAGGTCACCATCCTCACCGTGGGCCCGGAGCGGGCCAGCGAATCGATCCGCAAGGCGCTGTCGATGGGCGCCGACAAGGCGATTCACGTCACCGACGAGGCGCTGCACGGCTCGGATGCCATCGCGACTGCGAAGGTCATCGCCAAGGCGCTGGGCACCGTGGAGTGGGATGTCGCGATCGCGGGCTCCGAGGCCACCGACTCGCGCTCGGCGATCGTGCCCGCGCTGGTGGCCGAGGCACTCGGCGTCGCGCAGCTGTCGCTGGCACGCAAGGTGACCGTCGACGGTTCGTCGGTCAGCATCGAGCGGGTCACCGACACCGGCTACCAGACGGTGCAAGGGCCGACCCCAGCGGTGATCAGTGTCGTCGAGAAGATCAACGACCCGCGCTACCCGTCGTTCAAGGGAATCATGGCCGCCAAGAGCAAGCCGATCACCGTGCTCACGGTCGCCGACCTGGGTATCGATGCCGGCGAGGTGGGCCTGGCCAACGCCTGGACCCAGGTGGTGTCCTTCGAGAACGCGCCGCCGCGTGCGGCCGGACAGACCGTCAAGGACGAGGGCAGCGGTGGCGTGCAGATCGCCGACTACCTCGCCTCGAAGAAACTCATCTGACGCCCCGCTGCGAGACTGGAGATTCACAGACATGGCAGAGGTTCTCGTTCTCGTCGACTCGGCTGAGGGCACCGTCAAGAAGGCGACCTTCGAACTGCTCACCGCGGCGCGCGCGTTGGGCGACCCCAGCGCCGTCGTCGTCGGCGCGCCCGGCACGGCCGCGGCGCTGAAGGACCAGCTCGCCGAATACGGCGCGGGCAAGGTCTACGTCGTCGAGGGTGCCGAGCTCACCGGCTTCTCCGTCGCGCCGCAGGCCGAGGCGCTGGCTGCGGTGGTGGCCCAGGCATCCCCGGCCGCCGTGCTGCTGGCCTCCACTCCGGAGAACAAGGAAATCGCGGCCCGGCTGGCCTTCAAGATCGGCTCCGGGGTGCTCACCGACGCCGTCGCCGTCGCCGCTGACGGTTCGGCAACCCAGTCGATCTTCGGCGGTGGCATCACCGTGCAAGCCAGGGTCACGACCGGTATCCCGGTGATCACGGTGCGTCCGAACTCGGTCGCGCCGGAGCGGGCCAGCGGCGCCGCCGAAGAGGTCGCCGTCTCGGTCGAGCTCTCCGACGCCGCCAAGGCGGCGGCGATCGTGGACAGCGTGGTGGAGGAGAAGGGCTCGCGCCCGCAGCTTTCGGACGCCTCCGTCGTCGTGTCGGGCGGACGCGGCATCGGCAACGCCGACAACTTCTCGATCATCGAAAAGCTCGCCGACACCCTCGGCGCAGCGGTCGGTGCCTCGCGTGCGGTCGTGGACGCAGGCTGGGTGGGGCACCAGCTGCAGGTCGGCCAGACCGGCGTCACCGTCTCGCCGCAGCTCTACATCGCCGTGGGCATCTCCGGTGCCATCCAGCACCGCGCCGGGATGCAGACGTCCAAGACGATCGTCGCGATCAACAAGGACGCCGAGGCGCCCATCTTCGAACTCGCGGACTTCGGTGTCGTCGGGGACCTGTTCACCGTCGCCCCGCAGCTTGCCGACGAGATCACCAAGCGCAAGGGCTGAGCTCGCCACGACGCTGACAGCGCGGGCCGTCGACATGCCATGGTCGGCGGCCCGCTATGCAGTTCGGATGCGCGCCGGACCGTAAGCTGGTTGCGATGCCGTACCTGGACCACGCAGCGACGACGCCCATGCTGCCCGAGGCCGTGCAGGCCGTCACGCAGGCGCTGGGCGAGCTCGGCAACCCGTCGTCGCTGCACGGCGCCGGCCGCCGGGCGCGCCGTCGCGTCGAGGAGTCGCGGGAGCAGCTCGCGGCGCTGCTCGGCGCGCGCCCGTCCGAGGTGATCTTCACCGCGGGCGGCACCGAGGCCGACAACCTCGCCGTGAAGGGGATCTACTGGGCTCGGCGCGCGGCCGACGCTCGCCGCATCCGGGTGATCGCAAGCTCCGTCGAGCACCACGCCGTACTGGACGCGGTGCGGTGGCTCGCGACCCACGAGGGCGCCGAGGTCACCTGGCTACCGGTCGACGCGAACGGAATGGTGGCCCCCGACGCGCTGCGCGCGGCCGTGCGGGAGGACCCCGACACCATTGCCCTGATCAGCGTGATGTGGGCCAACAACGAGGTGGGGACACTGCAGCCCATCACCGAACTGGCCGCGGTCGCACACGAGCACGGCGTCCCGCTGCACACCGACGCGGTGCAGGCGGTCGGCACGATGCACGTCGACTTCGCCGCCAGCGGAGCGGACGCGCTCACCATGACCGGCCACAAGCTCGGCGGGGCGTTCGGCTGCGGCGCGCTGCTGATGCGGCGCGAGCTCGCCTGCGTGCCGCTGCTGCACGGTGGCGGCCAAGAGCGCGACGTGCGCTCGGGCACACTCGACGTGCCCGGTGTGGTCGGGCTGGCGACCGCGACCGCGCTGGCCGTGGAGCGTCGCCCCGCCACCGCGGCGCGGATCGCCGCGCTTCGTGACGAGCTGCTCACGGGCGTGCGGGCGGTCGTGCCCGACGTCGTGGTCAACGGCCACCCGAGCGAGCGCCTGCCGGGGATCGCCCACCTGTCCTTCCCCGGCTGTGAGGGCGACTCGTTGCTCATGCTGCTCGATGCCCGCGGGATCGAGTGCTCGACCGGCTCGGCCTGCTCGGCGGGAGTTGCCCAGCCCTCGCACGTGCTACTGGCGATGGGCGCCTCCGATGCGGTGGCCCGTGGCTCGCTGCGCTTCTCGCTCGGACACCCGTCGACGGCCGGTGACGTGGCCGCCGTCGTCGAGGCGATCGGGCCCGCCGTGGACCGGGCCCGGCGCGCCGGGCTGGGTTCCGTGGCGTCGTGAGCCCGCCCGTTCGCCGCAGAGTGCTTGCCGCGATGAGTGGCGGTGTCGACTCTGCGGTCGCGGCCGCGCGCGCGGTCGATGCCGGATACGACGTCACCGGCGTGCATCTGGCGCTGTCGGCGGCTCCCGAGACACTGCGCCACGGGGCGCGTGGTTGCTGCACCCTCGAGGACGCCAACGACGCCCGCCGCGCCGCCGATGTGCTGGGAATCCCGTTCTACATCTGGGATCTCGCCGAGCGGTTTCGCGCCGACGTGATCGAGGACTTCGTCAGCGAGTACGCCGCCGGCCACACCCCCAACCCGTGCCTGCGCTGCAACGAGAAAATCAAGTTCTCGGCGGTGCTCGACCGGGCCCTCGCCCTCGGCTTCGACGCCGTGGTCACCGGTCATCACGCGCGGCTCGTGGACGGCAGGCTGCTGCGCTCGGTGGACGAGGCGAAGGACCAGTCCTACGTGCTGGCCGTGCTCACGCGGCGGCAGCTGGCGCACGCGATCTTCCCGCTGGGGCGCTCGACCAAAGCGGCCGTGCGGGCTGAGGCGGGGGCACGTGGGCTGGCGGTCGCCGACAAGCCAGACTCCCACGACATCTGCTTCATCCCCGACGGCGACACCCGCGGCTTCCTGACGCGCCGACTCGGCGAGCGGGCGGGTCCAATCGTCGACCGCGCCACCGGGTCGGTCGTCGGCGAGCACGGCGGCTCGTTCGGGTTCACCGTGGGCCAGCGCCGCGGGCTGGACTTGCGCCGGGCTGCCGCGGGCGGCGAGCCGCGCTACGTGCTCTCGATCCAGCCGGCGACAAACACCGTCGTCGTAGGGCCGGGTGAGGCGCTCGACACCGACGAGGTGGAGGGCCGCCGCCCGGTGTGGACTGCGGGAGCAGCGCCCCGCACCGAGTTCGACTGCTCGGTGCAGCTGCGCGCCCACGGGATGCTCACGCCGGCCACAGCCGCAGTCGACGGCGACAGCGTCACCGTCCGGCTGCGCCAGCCGCAGCGCGGCGTCGCCGCCGGGCAGGCGCTGGTGATGTACCGCGGCGACGAGGTCCTGGGCTCGGCGACAATCCGCGCCGCTCGCCGAGCCGGCGTCACCGATGAGTAGGCCGTGGGCACCGGGTGCGGCCACCGGCCTCGGTTCGCTGCCCGGCACCGACCCGGTGGAGGCGGCGCGGCTGATCTTTGGCGAGCTGCCGGAGTTCGCGCATCTGCCGGAGCTGCCAGCACGCGGCGCCGGCGCCGACCTGCTCGGCCGGACTGCGGCGCTGCTCGTCGACCTGCCCGTCGAGATCGTCGCGTCGGGTTGGCGGCTGACCGCGCGTCCCGGTCGGGAGCTGCGGCGCGCGCGCGACTTCCTCGCCCGGGACCTGGACGCTGTGCAGGCGCAGGCCAGTG
>JAYTRE010000055.1:0-9666 GCA_043746395.1 Pseudonocardiales bacterium | reverse complement strand
CTCGTCGAGGAACAGCACGCCGTGATGGGCCAGCGAGATCGCCCCCGGACGGGCCAGGTGCGAGCCCCCTCCGACCAGCGCCGCTACCGACGCGGTGTGGTGCGGCGCCTGCATCGGCGGCAACCGGACCAACCGAGCCTGCTGCGTCAGCCGGCCGGCTACCGAGTGCACCGCCGTGACCTCGAGGGCGGCCGCGTCGTCCAGGAGCGGCAGCAGACCCGGGAGCCTCTCGGCCAGCATCGTCTTCCCCGCCCCCGGCGCGCCCACCAGAGACAGGTGGTGGCCCCCGGCGGCAGCAATCTCCAACGCCCGCTTGGCAGCGCTTTGCCCGGCCACATCGGCCAGGTCACAGCCCCCGGCCGCCGGGGCGGCCCCCTCCTCAGCAACGGCCTGGGTCGGGGCCGCTCCCTCGGCGCGCAGCCAGGCGACGATCTCGCGCAGGTCGTGGGCGATCCGGACGTCCATCCCGTCGACGAGGGCCGCCTCGGCGCCGTTGGCCGCAGCGACCAGCACCCGGCGCACCCCGGCGCGCTGTGCCGTGAGGACAGACGGCAACACGCCGTGGACCGGCCGCAGCCGCCCGTCGAGACCCAGCTCGGCGATCCACACCGAGTCCGCCACGGCCGACGGGCTGATCTCGCCAGCCGACGCCAGGACCGCCAGTGCCATGGCCAGGTCGAAGCGGGAGCCGACCTTACGGACGTCGGCGGGCAGTAGCGCGATGGTGATCTTGCGGTTCGGCCAGGCGAGCCCGGAGTTGACGATGGCGGCACGGATGCGGTCGCGCGCCTCCACCACCGAGGTGTCAGCGAGACCCGTAAACGACCACCCTGGCAGGCCCGCCGACAGGTCCGCCTCGATCTCGATGAGCTGGCCGGCGACCCCGATGACGGCCACTCCGAGCGTGCGGGCGAGGGCCATCAGAGCACCGCCCGCAAGTGACGTACCGCGGGACCGCCCGGCGCGAGGCGCACGACCGACACGACGTCGAAGCGCAACTCGGTGGCGAACCGGCTCGGGTCACGGTGCTCGGCAAGCCAGCGCAGCGCCAGCCGTCGCAGGCGGGTCGCCTTGGCCGCGTCCACAGCCTCGGCGGGGTCCCCGAAGGCGACCGAGCTGCGCGTCTTCACCTCGACGAAGACCAACACCGAACCGTCCCAGGCGACGATGTCGAGCTCACCGGCCGAACAGCGCCAATTGCGGGCGATGATCTCCAGGCCCGCCGCACTCAGCTGCTCAGCCGCCAGCTGCTCCCCGAACCGCCCGACCGCGTCTTTGACTCGCATGCAGCCACGCTGGCCGAGCGCTCAGGCCGACGGGGCGGGATGCGCGCAGCTGTGGACCGCGCACCGGCCTGTGGACGAGCAGGCGAGGACCGTCGGTTCCTCGTGCTCGTCCACGGCTGCCAGTGCTCACCACCGACGATTCCGTAGCGCCCGCCACCGGTCGTCGTGCCGAGAACCGTTCCGTCAGCAGGGTTGATGGCGTACAGCTTTGGTCCAGCTGCGAGCCAGACGATGGTAGAAGGCAGCCCCGCCACGCCCGGCGCCGGCCGGGCCGGTCCCCGGGATGGTGAGCTTCGACAGCACCGTGCCATCGGACTCGCGCAGCGCGTAGAACGTGCTCGTGGCCGGGCTCCCGACGTACACAACACAGTTGTGGATCATGGTGATGCCCGCCTTGTACGCGGGCGGCGACGAGCCTCGACCGAGTTTGGTCTGCCACGCCAGCTGTCCGGTACCGGCGTTGAGGGCGTGGAGATAGTTGGAGTCGCCGAAGCCGACGTAGATCATGTTGCCGACCACCGCTGCCGAGGACATGCTGTCGAAACCGCCGACCTGAGCCGACCAGCGGGTCGTACCCGTGTGGATGTCCAGGGCCAGCACCTGCCCGTCGCCGGTGATCTGTTGGCACAACCGGCGGCGGTGACAGTCAGGATGGCGATTGGACCGACCACCCACCAGCGTCGTTGGACTACGCGCATCGCTACCTCGGCTCTGATGTCACGACAACCCCAGAATGCGGCCGTGCAACCACGTGTGTCACCTCGGCTGCAGCGAAGCCAGGGTCGCGCGCCCGTTCCTATTCCATAGTCAGCCTGTTGGAGTTCTCCCAACAGCTGATAACGAGGTTGCGCCGGGGTATGGCGCCCACCGGCGTGATCGACCTATGATCCGCCACCATGGTCTCTGCTCCGCTCGCCGAGGCGGCCCCGATCGGGCCGCGGGTCGACGCGGCCACTGTCGATCCGCTCCGCCGGCATGACACCGAGTCGTTGCGGCGTTACGAGCGACTGCTGGTCATCCCGCGCGCCTGCCTCGGGCTGGTGGGGCTGCCGCTGCTTGCCGCCACGATCCGACCACGCGTGCCGGTGGAAATCGCCTTGGCTGCGGTGCTGCTCGTCGGGGCTTCGTGGCAGGCCCACCGTCAGCTTCGGCGCGAGTTCGTTGCGTCGCAGTCCCGGCGCCTGTCCGTGCTAACCCTGGGTATCGACGTCTGCGCGACACTCGTTGTCGTCCTCGCCCTGTCGACCAACCCGGTCAGTCCGGCGTCGATCCTGCTCCCCCTGGTCATTTTCGAGGGAGCGCTCAAGCTGGGCCGGATCGGCCTCGTGCTCGGTGCCCTGCTGCTCGCGCTGGCGATCGGGGTGCGAGCAGGAGAGCGCAGCAGCGCCTACGGGCTGGCACCGCGCTATCCGTTGATCATGCTGATCATCAGCGCCAGTGGACTGCTCGCGGGGCTAGCGATGGCACTGCGGGCCGAGGAACGCGCCCGGCAAGCTGCCGCAGCCGAGCGTGACCGGATCCGATTGGCCTTCCGCGCCACGGTGGAGGAGGCACTGCGCAACGCCGGCGTCGACCAGGCGACCTTAGAACGTACCGACCTCGATGACCTGGTGCAGCTGGCGTGCCAGGAGCCCCGGGCGGGCCCCGAGGTGGGCCGGCGGCTGGCGCTACTCCTTGCTCCCGATCCCGGTCTGGCCGCGCTAACCCGCCGAGAACGGGAGATCGTCGAGCTGTTCGCCCAGGGCCGCGGTGACCGGGAGATCGCTGCCGACCTGGTGGTGTCAGCGGTCACCGTGCGCGTCCACCTGTCCAACGCGATGACCAAGCTCGGGGTGGCCGGCCGGTGTGAGCTGCTGGCCCGGCTCGGTCGGGCCGCTCCGGGTGGCGCCGTGGTCGGCCAGGCAGCGGCCGGCTCGCCCGACGGGAACTGAGCCGATTCCCCACCGCGTGACTCGGGTGGCGGCGGCGCGGGTGTCCGGGATCGGCGTGCCGGGCGGCGAGCCCCGGGAACCGGTCAGCTGGAGGCGCCGAAACCTTGCTTGCTCCCCGGCAGTTCCAGGTCGGGCTTGTCCAGCTCCTCGATGTTGACGTCCTTGAAGGTCACCACGCGTACCGTCTTGACGAACCGCAGCGGGCGATACATGTCCCACACCCACGCGTCGCGCATCGTCAGCTCGAAGTACACCTCGCCGTCGGCATTGCGCGGCTGCAGGTCGACGTCGTTGGTCAGGTAGAAGCGCCGTTCGGTTTCGACGACGTAGCTGAACTGGGCGGCGATGTCGCGGTACTCCCGATAGAGCTGAAGCTCCATCTCAGTCTCGTAGTTCTCGAGATCCTCCGTGCTCACGCCGTCTCCAAGCTCGCTGTCGTCGACATCTCGCCACCATTGTCGCGCACCGCGCGCCGGACATTGAGATAGCGGCGCCGGTGCTCGGCGCACGGGCCCCATCTCGCCAGCGCCGCCGAGTGCCCGGGCGTCACGTACCCCTTGTGCTGGGCGAAGTCGTACTCGGGCCACCGCTGATGCGCTTCGATCATCATCGCATCCCGGGTCACCTTGGCCAGGATGGAAGCCGCCGCGATGCACGCCACCGTGGCGTCGCCCTTCCACACGGCCGTGGCCGGCACCCCGACACCGGGCACCGGGAAGCCGTCGGTGAGCGCGTAGCCCGCTCGGGGCACGAGCCTGCCGAGCGCCCGCCGCATGCCGGCCAGGTTGGCGACGTGCAGGCCGTAGGCGTCGATCTCGGCGGCCGGCACGACCACGACGGCGAAGGCGTCGGCACGGCTGACCACCTGGTGGTAGAGGCGCTCCCGCACCGGCGCCGTCAGCAGCTTGGAGTCGGTGAGCCCCTCTATCTGACCCCGACGGCCGGCAGGGAGGACGCAGGCCGCGACCACCAGGGGTCCCGCGCAGGCACCGCGGCCAGCCTCGTCGGCGCCCGCGACCGGACCGAGCCCAGCCCGCGCCACGGCCGCCTCGTAGGCGTTCAGCCCGGTGTCGCGCCGAACCACCAGCCGCGGCGGTCGGAAAGCCACCTCTGCTGCGATGCCCCGGCTGCCCATGTCGCCGCTGAGGCTACCCGTCCGCGGCGACCAGTCGGGTGAGGACCGCGGCCAGTTCGGGCGGCACCACGACCTCGCTGGTCGCGCACAGCTCCCCGATGCTCCACCAGCAATGCCCGATGAGCGTCTCGTGCTCCATCGCGGTCAGGCCCTGTGGCGCGACCTGCGCACCTGCGGCGACCCGGGCCACGAAGTAGTGGTCGACCTGGTCGTAGGTCACGCCGGCCCAGGACCAACTCCGCCGGGTTTCCAGCACCGACTTGCTGTCGTCGGGCAGTTCGATGCGCAGGCCCGTCTCCTCGAACGTCTCGCGGCAGGCGGCCCGGACCGGGATCTCACCCGGCTCCAGCCCCCCGCCGGGCGTCAGCCAGTGCGTCTGGTCGGCCTCGATGCGTTCGTGGATCAGCAGCACCCGGCCGGCCGGATCCAGCACCAGCACACGGCCCCCCACCCGCTTGACCGGGGTCACCTCCGACGCCGACGCCGCCGCCGCGCGACAAGCAATGGCGTGACGAGCAGCGCCGATCCGAGCAGCGGCAGCGCTGCGGCCAGCGCCTGCGCGCCCACCTGGAACGTCGACGGGGTGCCGAGCGTGCGCCAGCGTGCCGGCGGCCAGGCGATGACGAACGCCTTGCCGATGACGTCCTGGATCGGCACCGTGCTCGCCACCGGGTTGCACTGGGGGCCGTCGAGGCCATTCGTCCCGCCGGGCCCGCAGTGGTAGCGCGAGTCCGCGGAATCGTTGCGGTGATCGCCCATCACCCACAGCCGGCCCTTGGGCACGGTGACCGGCCCGAAGTTAGCGGTCGGGTCGGGTCGATCGAGGTAGACGTAGGGCTCGACAAGCGTCCGCCAGGGGCCGGCGGCGCCGTGGTCGCTGATCATCACCCGGTCGCCGGTACCGCCGTTCACCGCGATGCCTTTGACGGTCTGCCCACCGACCGCGATCACGCGCTTGACGAGCACCAACCCGTCGGGCGGGACGAAGCCGATGAGCTGACCGAACCCGCGAACCGCCTTGAGGATCGGGTTGGCCGGCGGTGTGGTGCCCGGGCCGTCGCTCCAGCCCGGAGGTGCGTTGAAGACCACGATGTCGCCGGGGTGCGGGTCACGGAAGTCGTAGATGGGCTTGTTGACCAGGATCCGGTCGCCGCCGTTGGTAGCGCCGTAAAGGGTTTTCTCCATCGACGCGGACGGGATGTAGAACGGCTGCACCACGAACGTCTTGACGACGATGGCGATCGCGATCGCCACGGCGACCAGGACCGGCAGCTCCCACCACGGAGACTTGCGCCGCGGGCGCCCGGCCCTGGCGGCGCGCCGGGCCGCCAACCAGCCGCGCGACTGCCCGCTCTGGGCGTCCTGTGCGCCGGCCGCAGCGGCGGCGATCGCGGCGCTGTCGTTCGGGTCGAACCCCCGCTGGGCGGCGTCGAGGCGCGCGAGGTCCGGATCGGCGCGCCGCGGCAGCCGGTCTGGCCGCGGTTGCGGTGACGCAGCGGTCGGCAGGTCGTCAGCCGGCTCGTCGTGGCGGTCGGCGGCGCCATCAATGCCGAGGGAATCGGCGAGTTGGTCATCGCGGGCCGAGCCGGTGGACTCGAAGTCCTCGCCTCCGGCCGTACTGCTCCGCTCGCTCATGCGCCCGGATCAGGCGTCAGCGCGCGACGGTGTCGCGCTTTTCCTTGATCTTGGCGGCCTTGCCTCGCAGATCACGCAGGTAGTACAGCTTGGCGCGGCGCACGTCACCGCGGGTCACGACCTCGATCTTCTCGATGATGGGGGTGTGCACCGGAAACGTGCGCTCGACTCCGACGCCGAAGCTCACCTTGCGGACAGTGAACGTCTCGCGGATGCCGCCACCCTGGCGACGGATGACCGCGCCCTGAAAGAGCTGGACGCGGGAACGGGAACCCTCGACGACACGCACGTGAACCTTGAGGGTGTCCCCCGGGCGGAAGTCGGGCACGTCAGTGCGCAGCGACTCGGCGTCCAGCGTGTCAAGGGTGTTCATCGCGGTTCGCATCCTTAAGGTCAGCATCGGTCTCGTGCGGCGCCAGCACGCCGAGGCGCCTGCCGTGGGGAATCCCGCGCGCGTGGCACTGCGGGCAACCCCACGATGATGCCACATCCCCGCACCGATGCTGAAACCGCGCTCGGCTCCGGTTTGGCGACTACTGCAGTAGATCCGGCCGGCGCTCGGCGGTGCGCTCGCGCGAACGCTGCGCCCGCCAGCGCACGATGTCGGCGTGGTTGCCCGACAGCAGCACCGGGGGCACGTCGAGACCGCGCCAGGAGGCCGGCCGGGTATAGGCCGGCGCTTCGAGCAGGCCGGCGGGGCCGGCCGCGAACGAGTCGTCGACCGCGGACTGGGCGTTGCCGAGCACCCCGTCGAGCAGCCGGGAGACCGCCTCGGCGATGACGAGCACCGCGACCTCTCCGCCAGCCAGCACGTAGTCGCCGAGGCTCACCTCGTCGACGCGCATCCGCTGCGCCGCGTAGTCAGCGACCCGCGCGTCGATGCCCTCGTAACGCCCGCAGGCGAACAGCAGCCACGGCAGCTGGGCGTACTCGGCGGCAACCGCCTGGGTGAAGGGACGTCCAGTGGGAGTCGGCACGACGAGCACCGGCTGGGTCGAACCCGCGGGGGGCGCGAGCTCGTCGAGTGCTCGCCCCCACGGTTCCGGGAGCATGACCATCCCGGGTCCCCCGCCATAGGGCGTGTCGTCGACGGTGCGGTGCACGTCGTCGGTCCAACGGCGCAGGTCATGGACACCGACGGTCACCTGGCCCCGATCGATCGCGCGCCCGAGCAGTGCCTGGCGCAGCGGGGCCAGGTAGTCGGGGAAGATCGTGACGACATCGAGGCGCAGCGCCGCGTTCACAGGTCGAACAACCCGCCGGGCGGGTCAATCTCCACAACGCCGCCCGCGACGTCGACCGTCGGCACGACGGCAGAGACGAAGGGGACGAGCCGCTCACGGCCGTCGACGTCGAGCACGAGATAGTTCGCCCCGCCGGCGTGCAGTACATCGCGCACCGGCCCGAGCTCGTCGCCCGCGACAGTGCGGGCTGCCAACCCGATCAGGTCGGTGTCGTAGAAGTCGTCCGGGTCGTCGAGGGCGGGGCGCTCGTAGGCGCCGACGACCAGTTGCACGCCGCGCAGCGCCTCGGCCTGGGCGCGGTCGAACACCCCGTCGAAGTGCACTACCAGCTTGCCGCCGCCGAGGTTAACGGCCGCCACGGTCAGTGGTCCCGCATCGGCCGGTTCGGTGCGCAACACCGACCCCACGGCGAATCGTTGCGCTGGCTCGTCGGTCCACGGCTCTACGAACACCTCGCCGCGCACCCCGCGGGCCGGGCCGATGCGGCCCACCGCGACGTCGTGCCCACGTCTGTTCACGCGAACCGCCCGGGCACGGCGCTGGCCCTCATCGGCGCCGTCAGTGACGGTCGACGTCGACCACGTCGACGCGGATGCCCTTGCCGCCGACGGCATTGACGACCTGCCGCAGTGCCTTGGCGGTCCGCCCGTTGCGGCCAATCACGCGGCCCAGATCGTCGGGATGGACCCTTACCTCGAGCCGCTGGCCACGCCGGTTGTCGACGAGGTCGACGCGCACGTCGTCGGGATGGTCGACGATGCCGCGGACGAGGTGTTCGAGGGCTTCCTCGAGCACCTCAGCTCTCCGTCGGCTCGTCCGCGGCCGGAGCGACCGACTCGGTCTCGGCGGCCGGCGCCTCGGTGACAACCTCGGCCGGCGCCTCGGTGACAGCCTCAGTCGTTGCCTCGGTGACAGCCTCGGTGACAGCCTCGGCCGTTGCCGGTGGGCTGGCCGGCTTCGCGGCCTTCGCGGGCTTGCGCTTGGCCGTGGTGGCCTCGACGGCAGGCTCGCCCGATGCGTCAGCCAGCGCGGCGTTGAAGAGCGCGAGCTTGTCGGGCTTCGGTGGCGCCAGCTTCATCGGCTCCGGGGCGGGCAGGCCCTTGAACTTCTGCCAGTCACCGGTCACCCGCAGGATCGCCGCGACAGCCTCGGTCGGCTGCGCGCCGACGCCGAGCCAGTAGGCGGCGCGATCGCCGTCGACGCGGATCACAGAAGGGTCGCTCTTGGGGTGGTACTCACCGATGGTCTCGATGGACCGGCCGTCCCGCTTGGTGCGGGAGTCGGCGATGACGATGCGGTAGTGCGGCTCGCGCATCTTGCCCAGACGCATGAGCTTGATCTTCGTTGCCACGGGCTTGGGTACTCCAGACATTGTCAAGGGTGGACGCGCCCGCCGGGTGGGGTTCTCGGCGGGGAATCCGGATGGACGGGCCGGGCGCGGGGAGAGGGTCCGCGATCAGGCCGGTACTCAACCCGACATTGTGCCAGACGACGCCAGCGGCGGACGCCACCGGCGCCGATTTGTCGACGGCGGCCGTAGCTGTGAGGAAGCCCGCAACTGCCGGCGCGCCTTGCCGGGCGCGGGCACTCCTGCTGCTAGAAAGGGTGTGGGCCTCCTTGAAGTATGAGTTCAAGGAGGCCCACGTTTCGGTACCGGCTACATGACGACCGACACCTTCACGGACTTTCCGCCTGACCACCGCGCCGTCACTCACGGCTGTTCGTTCGGGTTGCCCCGCCGAGCTGATCCGGCTTCCGATCCGATCCCGCCTCCCCTTGCGGTTCGGCGTAGTGCAATGTCTACCGGCTTAGCGCCGGTAGTGCAAGGGGCATTCTCCCCACCTCCACCTGAGGTTCAGGTGACCGGCCAATGCCGGGAAAGACCCTGCTACGCAAGGGATTCAGCGGATGACGGCGCCACGCAGGACGATGCGGCGTGGCGCCAGCATCGCGGCAAGATCGACACGCGGGTCGGCGTCGTAGGCGACCAAGTCCGCCGGGGCGCCCTCGACGAGCCCGGGGCTGCCGAGCCACTCGCGCGCTCGCCAGGACGCCTGGGCGATGACCTCGGCCTGCGGGATGCCGGCACCCACCAGCGCGCGGATCTCGTCGCGCACCAGCCCATGCGGCAACGACCCTCCTGCGTCGGTGCCGAGGTAGATCGGCACGCCGGCCTCGAAGGCCGCGCGCACCCGGTCCCGGGACGTGGCGAACAGCGCGCGCATGTGGGCGGCGTACACCGGGAACTTGGCCGCACCCGCCACCGCGATGGACGGGAACGTGTCAATGTTGACCAGGGTCGGGACGACGGCGATGCCAGCCACCGCGACCTCGTCGAGCAGGTCGTCGGTGAGTCCCGTGCCATGCTCGATCGAGTCGATCCCGGCGCGGATGAGACCGGGCAACGCGTCCTCGCCGAACACGTGCGCGGCGAC
>JAYTRE010000054.1:0-2692 GCA_043746395.1 Pseudonocardiales bacterium | reverse complement strand
GCGTTGGAGCTGCCGTCTGTCGTGACGCATCGCGGCGGTCCACTGGACGAACTGGTCGAGCGGCTGCGCGGCCAGGTGTCGGTCCTCGTCGGGCATTCCGGGGTCGGCAAGTCCACGCTGATCAACGCCCTGGTGCCCGAGGCGCACCGCACCACCGGCGTCGTCAGCGCGATCGGCAAGGGCCGGCACACCTCGACGTCGGTGCTCGCGCTGCCGCTGCCCGACGACGACGGCTGGGTGATCGACACCCCGGGCCTGCGCTCCTTCGGCCTCGCACACGTCACCGCCGACGACCTGCTCTGGGCCTTCCCCGACCTCGAGGACGGCGCGGTGCAGTGCCCGCCGTCGTGCGAGCACCTCGCCACCGACGCAGGCTGCCACCTCGACGCCTGGGTTGCAGCCGGTCATGCGACGGACGCGCGGCTCGCCGCGTTCCGCAGGCTGCTCACCAGCCGCGCCGGCGCCGAGCACTAACGTCAATCCGGTGACCCTGACCCTCACGGCAATCCACCGCTATCCGGTCAAGTCCTGCCGCGGGGAGGCGCTCCCCACCGCGCTCGTCGAGCCGTGGGGACTGGCCGGCGATCGTCGCTGGATGGTGGTCGACGCCGCCGGCGAGCCCGTCACCGCGCGTGAGCATCCGCGCCTAGTGCTCGTGCGGCCCGAGCTGCGCGAGGGTGGTGTCCGGCTCACCCGCCCGGACGCGCCGCCGCTGGACGTGCGCACTCCGGACGGTTCTGCGCTCACCGAGGTCGCGGTGTGGAAAGGCCCATTCGCCGCCGCCCCGGCCGACGACTCCGCCCACCAGTGGTTCAGTGAGCTGATCGGCGAACCGGTGCGGCTGGTCTACCTCGCCGATCCGACGCGCCGGGCGCCCAACCCGGCGTTCGCGCTGCCCACCGACCGGGTGTCCTTCGCCGACGCCTACCCGCTACTCGTCACCACCGAGGACTCGCTGGCAGCCCTCAACGACTTGATCGCCGCTGGCCCGGGCCGCGCCGAGGGGCCGGTACCCATGACGCGCTTTCGGCCGAGCGTGGTGGTTGCCGGGTCGCAGCCGTGGGCCGAGGACAGCTGGCGGCGACTGCGCATCGGCACCGCCGTGTTTCGCTGCGTGAAGAGCTGCGACCGGTGCGTCCTGACCACCGTCGACCCGGAAACGGCCACCAGGGGCCGGGAGCCGCTCGCCACGCTGGCCCGCCACCGCAAGTGGGACGGCAAGACCTGGTTCGGGACGAACCTCGTCCCCGACTCCCCCGGCGAACGAATCACCGTCGGCGATGAGGTGGAGATCCTCGACAGCGTCGAGTCCGACGGCCCGCATCGCTGAGCCGCCCGCCGCTGTTTCGTGCCTGGAACAACTGGGCATGACTGGAGGAACCGTGTCCCCCAGGCAGGAGTTCTCATGGCTCGCGATACCGTCTCCCGTTCCCTGCACGACGTCGGCCTGGCCGCCTGGTTCGGCGGCACCCTGGCCAACGCCGTCGCCCTGAACCCGGCTGCCGGCGCAGCGCGCAAGGGCCGCGACCGCGGCTCCGTCGTGAACGCCGGCTGGGACCGCTGGACGCCGGTCAACGCGGCAGCGATCGCAGCGCACCTAGTCGGTGGCGCCGGAGTGCTCGCAGCGAACAAGGGCCGCGTCGTCTCCCAGCAGGGTGTCGCGTCGATGACGGTCACCAAGCTCGTGCTCACCGGCGCAGCACTGGGCGCGACCGGTTACAGCCGGCTGCTCGGGCGCAAGGTCGCCGCGCAGCCCGATGTGCCGGTCACCTCGGGAACGACGCCCGCGGAGAGCACCCCACCCGAGGTCGCCGATGCGCAGCAGCAACTGCGCATCCTGCAATGGGTCATTCCCGCCCTGACCGGTGCGATCCTGGTCGT
Source organism: Pseudonocardiales bacterium (assembly GCA_043746395.1). Taxonomy (GTDB): domain Bacteria; phylum Actinomycetota; class Actinomycetes; order Mycobacteriales; family Jatrophihabitantaceae; genus JAYTRE01. The sequence goes on along the minus strand of JAYTRE010000054.1, from coordinate 811 downwards.
CAACTCCTTCGCGGGCGAGCAGCAGCGCAGCAGCGAGGCCGCCCGCGGCGTGCTCCAGCGTCTCGGCAAAAACTGAAGGGGACTCCGGTGAAACGCCACGTCGCACTGCAGATCCCGTACCACCTCGCCCGAACCCCGCTCGCCGTCCTCGACGCGCAGCTCGGGAAACGTCTGGGCCGGCCGGCGCCGCGCCCGGGCCGGGCCGTCAACCAGGTTCTGGGTGCCCTGGATGCGGTGGCCGGGCGGGTCATCGACGGACCCGCGGTCGCGCCGCCCAGCTCGCACTAGTCCACCTCGCGCCATGTTGGGGAGTCTTCTGGTCGCACGGCGAACCCAACACTCCCGGATCGGGTGGTCGTCGGTAGCCTGCGGACGTGAGCGCCCCAACCGACTATGCCGCCGATCTCGCTGTTGCCCGCTCGCTTGCCGATCTGGCAGACGCGATCACGCTCGACCGGTTCGGTGCCACCGATCTGCACGTCGCGGCGAAGCCGGATCTGACGCCGGTGAGTGATGCCGATACGGCGGTGGAGCGGTCGATCCGGGATGCGCTGGCCTCGGCCCGGCCGGGCGATGCGGTATCCGGCGAGGAGTTCGGCGCCGAGGGCGCCGGCCGTCGACGATGGGTGATCGACCCGATCGACGGCACGAAGAACTTCGTGCGCAACGTGCCGGTGTGGGCCACGCTCATCGCGCTGCTCGATGGCGACGAGGCGGTTGTCGGCGTGGTTTCGGCCCCGGCGTTGGGACGACGTTGGTGGGCGTCCCGTGGGAGCGGTGCCTGGGCGAGCTGGCTGGGCGGTCCGGCCCG
>JAYTRE010000053.1:0-3124 GCA_043746395.1 Pseudonocardiales bacterium | reverse complement strand
AAGTGCCGTTGCCGCACAGGCACTGTCGATGGACATACTGGCGGCTCACTCGTTGCCGCTGGCCCAACCAGGGGAGCCGGTCAAGGAGGAGGTTTCGTGTCGCTGGTCGGGCCGTGGTTCTTCCTGCTTGTTGTCTTGGTGACCGTCGCGCTGTTCGCGGCCGCGGTCGTGGTGATGCCGCTGGTCTCTGCCTCGCGCGTTCGCGCTGTGTTGGCTCGCGTGACGATTCTGCTCGTGGTGAACGCGATGGTGCTGGTCACGGCCGCAGTAGGACTGAACGACCAGTTCACCTTCTTCGCCGACTGGACGGACCTGCACGGGGCGCTGTTCGGCGGACGAGCCGTCTCCACGGTTCACGCTGGCGGCGGAGCGGCTCAAGCAGCACGCATACCGGTGTCCGGCGCTGCCTCGGCTACCGCGTCGCCCGGCGTTGGCGGGTCCAACCTGGGGACGGTACCCCCGGGCACCGCGTTACCCGGTGGCGCGGGCGTAGTGGATCGCGTCCTGCGGGTCACGCTCACCGGTCCGGCCAGCGGTTTGACCGGCGAGGTGCTGATCACGCTGCCCGAGGGATACACCGATCCCGCCAACAGCTCACGTCAATATCCGGTGCTCGAGACGTTCCCGGGTTACCCGGGGGATCCGTCCCAGTGGATTGACTCCATGAACCTCGGTGGCGCGCTGGACAACGCGGTCCGCACCCACGCCGCAGGCCCGATCATCACGATCTCCCCGCTGACGGAATTTCCGGGCGGTGTCGACACCGAATGTGTCGATGGCCCCGGCAATGATCCCAAGGTCGAGACGTGGCTGACCCAGGATGTGCCGAGCTGGGTTCTGAGTCATCTGCGAGCGCGCAGCGACCGCGCGTCCTGGGCCACCATCGGCCTGTCCGCGGGCGCCTGGTGCGCTGCGATGGCGACGATGCTGCACCCGGCCCGCTACGCCGCCGGAATCATCATGGGCGGGTACTTCGCGCCCGATTTTTCCGCCAGCTACAAGCCCTTCAGCGCCACCAGCAGCCAGGCGAAGCGCTACAACCTGATCGCGCTCGCCGGCCACCACCCTCCGCCAGTTGCGCTCTGGATCGAAACCTCCCATTCGGATCCGATCTCCTACCCGTCCAGTGCCCGACTGCTGGCCGCTGCGCGGCACCCGCTGTCGATCCAGGCGCTGATCCTGACGCACGCGGGGCATCGCCTCAGCCTGTGGAGCAGCGAACTTCCCCAGGCCCTCAGCTGGCTGGGCAGCAACATCTCCGGTTTCGCCCCCTGATCTCGCGGTCGATCGGCGACGACCAGCCATTGAGCGTCAGCCGCATCGCGGTGGCCTTATCAGCATCCGATCGGGTCCGGAACCGGCAGCACATCGGCGGGCCCACCGGCGACAGCTCGGACCAGGACCTGGCTCGCGGTTGTCGTGAACGACGGGCTGTAAGACGTGTCGGCGGTGCAGCCACCCTGGTCCAACCCGCCGATCACGCCGGTGATCGTTCCCGCACGATGCGCGGCGTCGTAGCCGGCGATCCACGGCCCCCCGCTGGTCCCGGCGATGTAGCCCGGGCAGTCGAAAGTTGGATATCCCTGGGTGAGGTACACCGCGGCGGCACAGATCACCGGCTGATCTTCGCTGCCCACTTGGTAGGCGGCGACAGTTACTCGCTGCCCTGCGGTAGGGGCCAGGCCCAGCGCCTCCGCACCAGCGGCGGAGGCCACCGACGCGCCGGTGGCGTTGGTCCCCAGCGGCTTGACGACGAGGAATGCATAGTCCGACTCGGGATCCTGTCCACGCAGCCAGCCGGCAGGCGCGTAGGCGCCGGTGACCACCCATGATCCGTACGGCGCTCGTCCGTCGTCGTAGCCGGGGACGAAAACCATCCCGGCGCCACTGCCCGTGACGCAATGCGCAGCAGTGAGGATGACGTTCCCGGCCGGGCTGTCGACGACCGCAGCGGTACAGGTATGAATCGACGTCGAACTCCCGTCGAACAACGGCCCGACGGCCGCGATCGTTTTCGGATCGGGTGTCGTCGTTGCGGCGGGGACGCTTGCGGGACGGGCACAGCCGACCAGGGCGACGAGGGTGATCACGGCTCCGCCCAAGCGCACGGTTCCCAAGCGCGCGGGTCCCAGGCGCACGGTTCTCGCACACCGGCGAGCGTCTCGCGCAGCGGACATGTGGCTCTCCTCAGCGGGCCCGACGAGCGAGGGGCCCGGCACGGCGACAGACTATGCCCGCGGCGGGAGAGCCGTTCCGGGCGCGGGTGCTTGACTGTCGGATGTGGGCGCGGTGGAGGTCGGCGGGCTGGTCAAGCGGTACGGCGACCTTGAGGCGGTCCGGGGCGTGAGTTTCACGGTTGACGATGGGGAGATCTTCGCGCTGCTGGGCCCGAACGGGGCGGGCAAGACGACGTGTCTGGAGATCCTGGAGGGGTTCCGGCGCCGTGACGCCGGGCGGGTGCGGGTGCTCGGTCTGGACCCGGGGGAGCGCAGTGACGCGCGGGCGTTGCGGGAGCAGATCGGGCTGGTGCTGCAGGACATCGCGGTCGAGCCGTATCTGACAGTGCGCGAGACGATCGCCCGCAACGCCGGCTACTACCCGGCACCTCGCGATGTTGACGAGGTGATCGGCATGGTCGAGCTCGACGGCAAGCAACGCCAGAAGGTCAAGGACCTGTCCGGAGGGCAGAAGCGCCGCTTGGATCTGGCGCTGGGTGTGATCGGCAACCCGCGGCTGCTGTTCCTGGACGAGCCGACGACCGGGTTCGATCCCAGCGCGCGGCGCGGCGCCTGGCAGGTGGTGCGTGAGCTGCGCGCGGCGGGTACCACGATCCTGCTCACGACCCACTACATGGAGGAGGCGCAGGAGCTGGCCGATCGGGTAGCGGTTATCGCGGCCGGTCAGATAGTGGCGCAGGGCAGCCCGGCCACGATTGGGGGCCGCGACACCGCCCGGGTCCGGATTCGCTTCGCTCTGCCCGAGGGTTGTTCGGTGACCGACTTACCGCTCACGGGCACGCCGGGCGCGGACGGGCTGCTCAGCATCGATGTGGACGAACCAACCCAGGCATTGCACGCGCTGACGGGCTGGGCGCTGCAGCGCGGCAAGACCTTGGCGCAGCTGG
>JAYTRE010000052.1:0-2014 GCA_043746395.1 Pseudonocardiales bacterium | reverse complement strand
GCGCTCTCGCTGACGTCGATGCCCATCTCCAGCAGCGCCCGGGTGCCCCGCGGGGTGAGGCCGTCGCCGCAGACCTTCTCGCGGGGGAAGCTCGTCTTCTCCAGCAGCAGCACGTCCAACCCGGCAGTGGCCAGCCAGTACGCCGCGCTGCTGCCGGACGGGCCGGCGCCGACCACGATCACATCAGCGTCGTAGCTTGCTTCGTCCGGGACGGCTGCGGCGGGGCGCGCGGCGACGGTCTCCGATACGGGCATGGCACGCCTCCCCTCCTCGCGGCTGCGGTGCGGATTGTGAACGGCTTCACGAGCTGTCCGGGGAAAGTCTAGGCGTTCGCTCGGCACCGCCCCCGGAAGCCGCCGGCCTGCTCGCTGTTCGCTGTTCGCTGCCCGCTGCCCGCTGCCCGACAGTGTGCAGGCGCGCCGCAGTACCCCCGCGCGTCAGCACACTGTCGCGGCATGGGCGCTCTCTGCCGGACCCGCGCGTCTGCACACTGTTGACAGGGTGCAGACCCGCCGCCGCACCCCCGCGCGTCAGCACACTGTTGATGGGGTCGCAACGCGCACCGCAGCGTAGGCACACTGTCGCGGCGCGGGCGAACAAGAGCTGAGGTGGCCTCAGCGCACGGCGAGCAGGTCGATGACAAAGACGAGGGTCTGGCCCGAGAGCCGGTGCCCGCCGCCGGCGGGGCCGTAGGCCTGCTCCGGCGGGATGGTGAGCTGACGCCGTCCGCCTACCCTCATCCCCGGGATGCCCTCCTGCCAGCCCTGGATCAGCCCGCGCAGCGGAAACTCGATCGACTCGCCGCGGTTCCAGGACGCGTCGAACTCCGCGCCGGAATGAAACTCCACGCCGACGTAGTGCACTTCAACAGTGTCGCCCGGCGTGGCCTCGGCACCGTCACCCACGGCGATGTCCTCGATCTCAAGCTCCGCCGGGGCTTCGCCGCCCGGGTTTTCGATGATGGGCTTCTGCAGAGTCAGGTCCGCCATCCAACACGACATGAAAGGCTGGTCGCTGTGAGCGTCCTGCCGCCGGTCGTGGTCCGCGTCGCCGGGGTGACCGAACTCGATGCGCCGACGCTGTACCGCATCCTGGCGCTACGCACCGACGTGTTCGTCGTCGAGCAGAACTGCGTCTACCGGGAACTGGACGGCCGCGACCTCGAGGCCTCCGCCCGCCAGTTGTGGATCGAGCGCGACGGCGACGTGGTGGCGACGTTGCGCCTGCTCACCGACGGCACCGGCGCCGCCCGGATCGGCCGGGTGGCAACCGCCGCCGCGGCGCGCGGGCATGGTCTCGCGGGCGCCCTGATGGTCAAGGCGCTGCAACTCGTGGACGGCAACGACATCGTGCTGGACGCGCAGTCTTACTTGAGCCAGTGGTACGCCGGTTTCGGCTTCGTCCGCGACGGCCCGGACGTGCTGGAGGACGGCATTGCGCATACCCCGATGCGCCGGGCCGGTCCGAAGCCCTGAAAATCGCTCCATCTCCGACAGTGTGCCGACGCGCCGGTGAACCGCGGCGAGTCTGCACACTGTCCCCTAGGACTTCAGCCGCGACCTGCGCCGACGGGCTGGGGTTCGTGCATGGTGAGCTGGTCTCGGCCGGCCTGCTTGGACGCGTACATGGCTTGATCGGCCAGGGCCATGAGTTCTTCGGCGGAATCGGCGGCGCCGCAGGAGAAGGTCGCGCCGCCCAGGCTGATGCTCACACTCACCTCGCTGACACCCACCGACACCGAGCTGGCCGAGACGCTGCGGCGGACGCGTTCAGCGACGGCACGGAGATCGTCCTGGCCAGCGCCGGGGAGCACGACGAGGAACTCCTCGCCGCCGGTGCGGATCAGGACGTCACCGTCGCGCAGGACCAGCCGCGCGGCGGCCGAGACCTGGCGCAGCACCCGATCGCCGGCCAGGTGACCATAGGTGTCGTTCACGTCCTTGAAATGGTCGATATCAAAGGCGAGCAAGCCGAGCGGGCTGCCGGAACGGACGGCGCGTGACCACTCCTCGGA
>JAYTRE010000051.1:0-2701 GCA_043746395.1 Pseudonocardiales bacterium | reverse complement strand
GACTCGCCCCGCACGTCGCTGGTGGTCCGCGCGAGCGTCGACGGCACGCCGTTGGCCCCGAGGACGGCGAATCTCCCCCGCAGCGACGTGGCGCGGGCCTATCCGAGCGCCGGTCCGGCGCATGGCTTCAGCTTCACCACCCCCGCGGCTCAGGGCCGCCATGTCGTGTGCGTCACCGCGGGCAACGTCATGTTCGGGCAGGACGCCTCGCTGTCCTGCGCCGCGATCGTGCTGAACTTCAGCCCGTCCGGAGGGCTGAACTCGCTCACCCAGGTTCCCGGAGCCGTGCGGCTGACCGGCTGGGCGAGCGACCCGGACACCCCGGCACCGATCGACGTGACCGTGCTGCTTGACGGTCGTGCCGTGCGCAGCGCCCCGGCTAGCTCGGCGGTGGCCGGTCATCAGGGCCACGGCTTCGACCTCACCGTCGCGGCCGCGCAGGGTGCGCACACGGTCTGCGTGCGGGCGACGAACGTGGGGCTCGGATCCGACGTCGTCGTGGGCTGCCGCGCGATCGCGCTGAACTTCAATCCCAGCGTGCGCCTCGCCGGCCTGGCGCAACGCAGCCCGGGATTCGTCGTCACGGGGTGGGCGGTGGACCCCGATACGAACGCCCCGATAAGGGTCACGATCACGGCCGACGGCACCGCCCGCACCACCGTGCTGGCCAACGGCCCCGCCGGGCCGAAGCGAGGCCACGCCTTTGCCGCCAGCATGGCGCTGGGCAACGGCCGGCACACCATCTGCGCGATCGGCATCAACACCGGGTTCGGCAGCGGCAACTCCGCGCCCGCCTGCGCGGTGGTGAGCCTCAACTTCAACCCGTACGGGGCCCTGCAGTCGGTGGGCCGGGCCGCGAACTCGACGAACCTCAGGCTCGTCGGGTGGGCGATCGACCCGGACACCACGGCCCCGATCTCGGTCGTGGCCTTCGTTGACGGCAGGCCGACCGCGACCATTGCTGCCAACATTGCACGCGCCGACATCGCCAGGTCCCGTCCCGGTACCGGCGCGGCGCACGGCTTCGCCGTGACTGTCACGGCCAACGCCAACGAGCACCGGGTCTGCGCGATTGCGGTCAACGTCGGCGGCGGCTCGGGAAACACCCTGCTCGGCTGCACGATCATCAACGCCGTACACCCAGTCGTCCCGTCCGCGCCCCGCGCCGTCGGTGTGATCGGCGGCTACGGCGGCGCGACCGTCACCTGGCAGGCACCAACCAGCGACGGCGGCGCACCGTGGTCCAGCTACACCGTGACCGCCTCGCCGGGAGGAGTCAGCGCCACGGTGGGCCGCGGTGCGCTGACCACCACGGTCGTCGGGCTGAAGCCGAAGACGACGTACACCTTCGCGGTTCAGGCGAGCAACGTGGCAGGCCGGTCGCGGGCCGCGGTGTCGCAGCCGGTCGCCACCCAGGCCAGCCCGCCACCGCAGACGTCCCCGGCCCCGATCTCGACGAGCCGCTACATCCGCAACATCAGCGGCTCGTCGCCGCGCGACCTGGCCACGATGCGGGCGGAGGGGGCTGCCGACGCCAGGGCGAACCCGTCCGGGCATGGGTACCTGATCCTGCTCGCCGTCGGCGGGCAGGACCAGACCTACGGCGGGGTGGTGCTCAGCGCGACCACCCGCTTCGTCGCCTACGGTGACCTGGTGCGCGACCTGAACGCCTACGTGGACGGCTATGCCAGCCAGCAGAAGGCCAGCGCCCCGGTGACCATCGCCATCGGCACGAACAACGACATGGACGTCTCGGCCGCCAGCGGCGCAGCGTTCGCCCGGACCGTCGTGAACCCGGTGCGTGCCCACTCCGCCGCCTACAGCGGCGTCACCATCGCCGGCGCCAACGACATCGAGCCGGGCTTTCGCGGCACCTACGCGCAGAGCAGGGCATGGCTTGGCGGCTACCTCGCGGCAACCCCGGCGCCGTTCGTGTTCACCGGCTCGGCAGACGGCTGCGCCTGGACCCTCACCAACAGCCGCTGCAACAACGGCTGGACCATGGCCGGGCTGTACTACCTCAGCGGCGGTGCGGCGCCGGTGCGGATCATCAACCTGCCGCAGATCTACAACCCCGCCATGGCGGCGCAGTGGAAGTACATCTCGCTCACCGGGGTCCGCGCCCGCCAACCGAAGATCGACTTCGGTGGCGCGCTGACCGAGTGGACCGCGTGCGCGCAAACCGGCAGCTGTGGCAGCCTCACCGGCAACAACGCCTGGGACCAGATGTGGTCACAGTTGCGCTCGACCAGGCTGCTGCTGCCCTCGAGCCTGCCCTACTCCACCGATCTGAGGGTCGACTCGTGACGGCGCGGTCGGCGGGGCTCGCTGCCGCGGTCGCCCTCACTCTGACGCTCGCCGGCTGCACCCGCTCCGTGGGCGGGCATCCCGGGTCGTCCGGCGCCGGACCCACCACGCCGAGCGGGTCCGGGCCGGCCGCGAGCGACACCTCCTCCCCCACGCAGACCTCCAGCCCGGCCACCGCCACGCCCCCACCGTCGAAATCGGCGAAGCCCATCCCGCCCGGTCCGCCCACCTGCGCCGTCGCGGCGCTGTCGATCCGGGTGCTGCGCGGTGGCGCCGAGGCGAGCCGGGAGATCGCTGCGATCACCTTCACCAACACGTCGCCGGCCGCCTGCACCTTGGTCGGCTATCCGGGAGTCAGCCTGCGCCGCAACGGCGCGCTGCTCGGACAGCCGGC
>JAYTRE010000050.1:0-2749 GCA_043746395.1 Pseudonocardiales bacterium | reverse complement strand
TAGTTGCCGCCGGTCGCCTGCGCGCCGCACTCGATGACGTGGCCGGCGACGACCGCGCCGGCCAGGGCGTCGTAGTCGGTGCGCGACCAGCCGAAGTGGGCCGCCGCGGGCCCCACGACGAGAGAAGCGTCGGTGACCCGTCCGGTGACGACGATGTCGGCGCCGGCGAGCAGGCACTCGGCGATCCCCCACGCACCGAGGTAGGCGTTGGCGGCCAGTGGCTCGCCGAGGCCGAGTTCCGCGGCGCGCTCGCGCAGGTCGTCGCCCTCGACGTGGGCGACCGCCGCGGGCAGGCCGAGCCGGGCGGCCAGGGCCCGTACCGCGTTCGCGAGGCCGGCGGGGTTGAGGCCACCGGCGTTGGCGACGATGGTGACGCCCCGGTCGAGGGCGGTGCCCAGCGAAAGCTCGAGCTGGTGCAGGAAGGTCTTCGCATAGCCGAGGCTCGGGTCCTTGAGGCGGTCCCGCGCGAGGATGAGCATGGTCAGTTCGGCGAGGTAATCGCCGGTCAGCACGTCGAGCTCCCCGCCGGTGAGCAGCTCCTGCATGGCCGCCATCCGGTCGCCGTAGAAGCCGGAGGCGTTCCCGATGCGCAGCGGGGCCGTCATCCGAACTGCCCCGCACGCCGGCCCGCGCCAGGCGCACCGGCGAAGGCCTGCGCGAGGTCCAGCCACTCGTCGGCTGCTGCGCCCTCGGCAGTCACGGCCAGGTCGCGGCGGTGGCGGCGCTGGGTGACGAGCAGGCAGAAGTCCAGCGCCGGGCCCGTCACTCGCTGTGCCGCGTCCTCCGGACCCCAGGTCCACCCGGTGCCGTCCGGGCCGCTGAGCTCGAGGCGGAACGGCTCGGGCGGCGGGGTGCGGTCGTTCACGAGATAGGCGAAGTCGCGGGTGCGAACGCCCAAGTGGGCGATATGGCGCAGCCGCGCGGTGGGCACCCGCGCGACGCCGAGCGCGTCGGCGACGTCCTGGGCGTGGGCCCAGGTCTCCATGATCCGAGCGGTGGCCATCGAGGTGGCGCTCATGGGCGGGCCGAACCAGGGCAGCCGGGTACCGGTCGGCACCGCCCGCAGCGCCGCGATCAGGGCCTGACGTCCCGACCGCCAGCCGGTGAGCAGGTCGGCCGGTGCGAGGGCGCCGCGCTCGGTTGCAGCGCGATCGACGAAGCCGTCGAGCGTGGCGACGGCCTCGTGCTCGGCGACGGCCTCATGTTCGGCGACGGCCTGCTGCTCGCCGACGGCCTGGTGCATCCGCGCGCTGAAGTCGGCGGGATCGGTCGCGGCCAGGTAGGTCAGGTCGTCGGTCCAGGCCAGGTGTCCGATCTGGTGGGCGATCGTCCAGCCCGGTGCCGGGGTGGGCTGGCTCCAGCCTGCGGCGTCGAGGTCGGCGACGAGTGCCTCGAGGTCGTCGCCCTCGGCGTCGAGGTCGGTGAGGACGTCAGCGAGAGCTGGCACCCGGCAAGCGTCCCAGGCCGCGTTGGATAAAGCAATCACGCCTGCTTGTTTTGCGGAGCCCGCCTCGGCGGCGCCCGTTGATCGATCCCCGCTGCAGCGGGGTCCAGCCCGTCACAGCGAGGATTGATCTCCGCCACCCGGCCAGGCCGCCGGCCCGAGGCTGCTACGGCTTGACCTTGCCGCAGCGTCAATGTTTAGCGTCGTTCGTGCCGGACGGACCGGTTGAGCGCGCTGCGCTGGCTGGTCATGGGCCTGACCGGCGCGATCTGCACCCTCGGGTACTGGTCGCCGTTCTTCGACAGTCAACGCAGACAGGGCTGGCACGACAAGGCATCCCGGTCGGTGGTCATCCCCTCCCAGCCGAGCTAGCCGACGCCAGTGCAATGAGCACCTCGCTGCTGTCTCGGCCCGCCGCCACGCGCTCCGGGCTCAGCCCTGGTGCGGCGCCGTACCGCGTCGCGGCAGTAGCCCTGCTCGTGACTGGCGCCGACGTGGTTGTTGACCCCACGCACCCACGTACCGCTGTGTCCGCTGCACGCCCTCACCGGAATCTGGTGCCCGCTGTGCGGCGGCCTGCGCGCGGTCAACGCACTCGCGCACGGGTAACTCACCGTCGCTGCGCACGACAACCTCCTGCTGGCCCTCGCCCTGCCGCGTGCTCGCCGTCTTCACCATCGTGCGCAACCTGCCGTTCGCGAGTGCCCTGCACCCGTAGGGCCGGGAAGAAGCTGGCGTGGACGGATGTTGCGCCGTCGTGGCCCGCGTTGTCCTCGCCGTTGAGTACGGCGGCCCCGAGGTCCTGCGCCTGGTCGAGGAACCCACCCCCATTCCGGGGCCGGCTCAGGTCCTGATCGACGTCCGGGCCGCGGGCGTCAACCCCGCCGATGTCAAGCGCTATGGCGGGGTCTTCGGGCGCGACCCGGCGCAGCTGCCGCTGCGGCTGGGCTACGAGGCCGCCGGTGTCGTGACGGCGGTCGGCACCGATGCGCAGGGCCCCGCCGGTCCGATCCGCGTCGGTGCCGAGGTCATTGCGTTTCCTGTCGACGGCGGCTCCGCCGAGCAGCTGCTCGTCGCGGCAAGCGCGCTGGTTCCCAAGCCGGCGAACCTCGGCTGGGAGCAGGCCGCCGGGCTCATGCTGAGCGGCGCGACCGCGGTCCACGCTCTCGTCGCGATCGGGCTACGTGCCGGCGACACGGTCGTCGTGCACGGTGCTTCTGGCGGTGTCGGCACGATGGCGGTGCAGCTTGCCGTCGCGCGCGGCGCCCGGGTGATCGGCACCGCGAGCCCGGCGCGGCATGACTT
>JAYTRE010000049.1:0-5588 GCA_043746395.1 Pseudonocardiales bacterium | reverse complement strand
CGACCCGTCTGCCAGGATGGCGCGATGACGTCCGTGGCCGGCCCGCCCCGCGACCAGGCCGACCGTCACGATCCTGCTCCGCCTTCGCACACCGACCCGATGGCGGCGCGCGCGAGCGGGCTGCTCGGCGGCCCGTGGGGCCGCTACGCGGGCGTGCGGCCGCGGTCCTGGTGGACGCCGTTGCGGGTATTGCTGGCGCTGACCTGCGCGACGCTGCTGCTCGGCTTCCTGCAGAAGTCGCCGTGCGCCTCCGGGGCGTGGGAGCCGGGTGACAAGCAGTACACCCACCTGTGCTACTCCGACGTCGTCCCGCTGTGGAGCGACGAGCGGCTCGACGTAGGCGCGGTCCCCTACCGCGACACCAACGTCGAGTACCCGGTGCTGACGGGTGGCTTCATGTGGGTCAGCGCCGACCTCACCCGCGGCCTGCACGCCCTGCATTCCGGCTGGTCGCAAAGCGTGCTGTTCGGACTGGTCACCGCGTTCCTGCTCAGCGGCTGCGGGCTGATCGTGGCCGCGAGCACCGCGCAGACCACGCGGGGCCGGCCCTATGACGCCGCCCTGTTCGCGCTGTCGCCCCTGCTGGTGTTTCACGCCTTCACCAACTGGGACCTGCTCGCTATGGCCCTGGCCAGCGCTGCACTCTGGGCCTGGGCGCGCCAGAAACCGGTCCTGGCCGGCGTGCTCATCGGGCTCGGGACCGCGGCCAAGCTGTACCCGATCCTGCTGCTGATCCCGCTGGGCATCCTGGCAGTGCGGACCCGCCGCTGGGCGCCGGTGCTGTGGGCCGCCGCCGCCGCGGCGCTCACGTGGTTGACGGTGAACGTCCCGATCGCGGTGGCCTACTACCAGGGGTGGTCGCAGTTCTACCGGTTCAGCGTGCAGCGCCCGACCGAGCGCAGCACCGCCTGGGCGATTGTCCGCACGCTCACCTCGAGCAGCCTGCAGACCTCCGACGCCCCGTACTGGGTGCCGCCCGGGCTCGCGGTCGCCTGTGCGCTGATCTCCGCGCTGGCCGTCGTCGTGTGGCTCGGGGTCGCGGCACCGGTCAAGCCGAGGCTGGGCCAGCTCGCGTTCCTCGTGGTGCTCGCGTTCCTGCTGACGACCAAGGTGTGGAGCCCGCAGTACTCGCTGTGGCTGGTGCCGTTGCTGGCGCTGGCCCGGCCGCGCTGGCGGCTCGCGCTGGTGTGGCAGTTCACCGAGATCGTCGTGTGGTTCCTGACCCTGACGCTGCTGCTGGGCCTCAACCAGCTCAGCGCCGGCGGCGCCGCGACGCACGGCATCGGTTACGGCTGGCTGATCCTCGTGCTCGTCGTCAGGGACGGGCTGCTGTTGGCGATCGCGACCCTGATCGTGCGCGAGATGTGGCACCCGGAACTCGATGTCGTGCGCAGCAGTGGGGCGGACGACCCGGCCGGCGGGGTCTTCGACGGCGCCGAGGACTTCGGCGCCCGCCCGTCTCGAATCGCGCTGCGGGCCTAGCCACGCGGGTTACCCGGTGCAGCTGGCTTACCCTTGCAGCGCCGCCCGCAGGAAGTCGATGTCGGCGCCCTGCCCCTGCGCCCCGCCCGGCGTCTCCACGATGACGTCGCTGCCGGCGGCGCGCACGGTCGCGACGATTGCCGCCGGGTCGATGGTGCCCGAGCCGAAGTTGGCGTGCCGGTCGGCGCCGGAGTCGAAGCTGTCACGGCTGTCGTTGGCGTGCACCAGGTCGATGCGTCCGGTGATCGCGAGCACCCGGTCGACGATCCCGGTGAGGTCCTCACCGCCCGCGTGCGCGTGGCAGGTGTCCAGGCAGAAACCGGGCCCGAACTCGCCGATCGCATCCCACAGCCGGGCCAGCCGGTCGAAGCGCCGCGCCATCGCGTTGGTCCCGCCTGCGGTGTTCTCGATGAGGATCGGCAGGCCGAAGCCGCCCTCGTCGCCCGCCCGGGCGAAGGTCTTGCGCCAGTTGTCGCAGCCGATCGCCGGGTCGTCGCCGGCGTTGACGTGCCCGCCGTGCACGATCAGCCCCTTGGCGCCGATACCGGCGGCGGCAGCGGCGTGCTGGGCGAGCAGCTTTCGGCTGGGGATCCGGATCCGGTTGTTGCTGGTCGCCACATTGAGCACATACGGCGCGTGGACGTACACGGTGAGGTCGGTGGCGCGGATCGCGGCGGCGTGCGCGTGCTCGACCGGCGCCTTCCAGCCCTGCGGATCGGCGAGGAAGAACTGGACCGCGGCGGCGCCGGTGGCCTGCGCCGCCGTGAGCGGATCGACGGAATCGACGTGGGCTCCGATGACCGGCATGGCGCCACCTTACGACTGCTCCCGCTGGCGTTGCGGCGCCGCGTATCCCAGACTTGGGGACGTCGTTAGATCTGACGTCGGCGCCGTTGGGCTGCCGTCAGACCGTGGCAGGATCTGGGGAGAGAGCATGCGCGCACGCGTCGGACCGCCGCCGCTGTGGCGCGGCCTGCGCTGGGTGGCGGTGGCCGCGGCCACCGCCGTGAGCGGTGCCGCCGTCCTCGCGCTCAGCGGTGCCGCGCATGCGACCGCACCCACTCCCAACTACCACCCGGGCTCGGACACCGCCACGTTCACCGTTACGGGTGTTGTGGACAGCAACTGCCCGGTCTCCACCGGTGGCACCGAGATCTGGATCAAGCCGGGCGACACGATCAATTTCAACTCCTCGCTAGCGGGTATCGACGTCAACGGAATCCTTCTCACGTTGGGCCAGGTGAGCGGACTGAATGTGACGGCGGTCATCGATCCGACGACCCCCGAGAGCCAAACGATCACGGTGAATGGTGGCCAGACCACTTACTTCCCGGCTGCGGCCGCACTGGCGCCCGGCGATCACACCATCACCTGGCAAGCCACGTCTTTATCCGTTCTGGGCGGTCTGGCGGTTTCCACGGCCATCCCGTCGGGTGCGCTCGCGGCCGGGGCTTCGCTGAACTGGACCGGCGTCGTGCACGTGACCAGCGCCGCCCCTACCTGCAAGATCGCCGTCGGTACCCCGTCGGTCGGGGTAACTCTGGGCCCGGTGAAGATCACAGTGCCTCCCATCAATATCGGTGTCCCGGTCCCGATCGCGGTCCCGACCAACCTGATCCCCGGCGCCGGAACTTCGAAGCCACCAGCTGGCGGGACGAGCGGCGGCCCGGCTGCGCGGGGTACCGGCTACACCCCGCCGGGACTCACGGTGCCGCAGCAGGTCATGCCCCTAGCGGGCGCGGGATCGGGTGGATTCTTCGGCGAGGCATTGCCTGACAGCGGTTCGTCCCCGGTCGCCGGCGCGCTGCCCGGCAACGGAGCCGGTGTCACCGCCACGAACGCGAACATCCCGACCGGCTCGGGTCCGGCCACCGCGGGCAGCGGCACCCAGCGCGCGGTCGAGCTGGCCGCCAACAAGGCGCCGGTCGCGCAGCCGCCGGTGGTGCTCGCGGTCATCGCCATCATCGCGCTATCGCTCGTCACCGCGACCTTCGCCCGGCTCTACCTGCTCCGGCGCCACTTGCCCTGAGCGTGCTGCCGCGGTCGGTGCGCCCGCAGCCGGCCGACCCTGTGCGATTTCGGATTCCGTCCGCGCGCCCGGTACTGTGAGCGGGTTCGCCTGCCGCGACCCGGGCGCAAGGAGACTCGGGTCAGCCTCCGGCTCGCGGACACCTCCTGCCGCGGATCGTCCGCGGCCGACCAGTCCATAGGAGGACGAGTAGCTTTGAGCACTCCTCTTCGTCATTACGAAGTCATGGTCATCCTCGATCCGTCCCTCGAGGAGCGCACCATCGCCCCGTCGCTCGACGCCTTTCTCAACGTCGTCAAGTCCGACGGCGGCTCGGTGGAGAAGGTCGACATCTGGGGCAAGCGCCGGCTGGCCTACGAGATCGACAAGCACGCCGAGGGCATCTACGCGGTCATCGATCTGCAGGCCGCTCCGGCCTCGGTAGTCGAGCTCGACCGCCAGCTCAACCTCAACGAGTCGGTGCTGCGGACCAAAGTCCTGCGCCCGGACGAGCGGTAGGCGCGATGGCCGGCGAAACCGTCATCACCGTGGTCGGCAACCTCACCGCCGACCCGGAGCTCCGCTTCACCCCCTCCGGCGCAGCTGTGGCCTCCTTCACGATCGCCTCGACGCCCCGCACCTTCGACCGCAACAGCAACGAGTGGAAGGACGGCGAGGCGCTGTTCCTGCGCTGCTCGATCTGGCGCCAGGCAGCAGAGAACGTTGCCGAGTCGCTGACCCGCGGCATGCGGGTCGTGGCCACCGGAAGGCTCAAGCAGCGCAGCTACGAGACCCGTGAGGGCGAGAAGCGCACCGTCATTGAACTCGATGTCGACGAGGTCGGCCCGTCGCTGAAGTACGCCTCGGCCAAGGTCAACAAGACCCAGCGCGGCTCGACGACCGGCGGCGGGTTCGGCTCGTCCGGCTCCGGCTCCGGCTCCGACGCCGGCGCCGCTGGCGCAGGCGCGTCCGACGACCCGTGGGGCTCAGCCCCTCCGGCCGGTGGCGGCGGCTTCTCCGACGAACCACCCTTCTAGCCCACTCACCGCTCATCGTGATCGGCCCGCACGCCACCGCGCACGCTGGTTGACCCGATCCGTTCCCACGCTACGGAGCACAGACACATGGTTAAGCCACCCATCCGCAAGCCCAAGAAGAAGTCCAACCCGCTGCTCGCAGCGAAGATCCACTACATCGACTACAAGGACACCAACCTGCTGCGCAAGTTCATCTCCGACCGCGGCAAGATCCGCGCGCGACGGGTGACCGGCGTCAGTTCGCAGCAACAGCGCCAGATCGCCAAGGCGGTCAAGAACGCCCGCGAGATGGCGCTGCTGCCCTACACCTCGACCGCGCGCTGACCGGAGGACACATCGTGAAGCTCATCCTCACCCGCGAGGTCGCGGGGCTCGGCCTGGCCGGGGACGTCGTCGAGGTCGCCGACGGCTACGGCCGTAACTTCCTGGTCCCGCGCGGTGCGGCGATCAACTGGAGCAAGGGCGCCGAGAAGCAGATCGTGCAGATCAAGCGATCGCGCGATGCCCGCGAGATCCGCGACCTCGGCCACGCCCGGGAGATCAAGGCCGACCTGGAGCGGCTGGCGGTCACCCTCGGTGCCCGCGCCGGCGAGGGCGGCAAGCTGTTCGGCTCGGTGACCGTCGCTGACGTCGCGGCGGCCGTGAAGTCAGCCGGCGGCCCGATCCTGGACAAGAAGCGGATCCAGTTGCCCGGTCACATCAAGACGACCGGCTCGCACGTCGTGACCGTCGACCTCCACCCGGACGTCGTCGCCTCGGTGCCCGTCGAGGTCACTGCGCTCTAGCTTGCTCCCCACCCGAACCGGCGTCGTCTCTTGAGGACGGCCGCCAGTTCGTCGTGGTGCCCGCCGGGGCACCGTCTCGTGCCCGCCTCCGCGTCCCGCCGAGTCGAGACACCGGGGCGTCGCTTGGCGTTTTTCTGCCGTTAGCTGGCCAACTATTTTTTCTCCACAGGCAGTGGATGACGCGGGCCCCGTCGATGCAGGGGCACAGTCCCCAGGCAGCGGGCTATCCACACCGTCATCCACCGGATGTCTACAGCGCCACCGGCGTTTCCCACA
>JAYTRE010000048.1:0-3874 GCA_043746395.1 Pseudonocardiales bacterium | reverse complement strand
GACGTGGGCCCACTCGGAGCCGCCGAACTCGTCGCGGGTGTCACCGAGCAGCAGCACCAGCGCGCCGTCGGTGCGGAAGGCCTGCGGGGTGCGGCGAGCCACATCGTCGATGACCCCCAGCACCCCGACCACCGGCGTCGGCAGGATCGCGGTGGTGCCGGTCTGGTTGTAGAAGCTGACGTTGCCGCCGGTGACCGGCACGCCCAGGGTCAGGCAGCCGTCGGCGAGGCCGCGCACCGCTTCGGTGAACTGCCACATCACCCCCGGGTCCTCGGGCGAGCCGAAGTTCAGGCAGTTGGTCACCGCGAGCGGCCGGGCGCCGGTGGTGGCAACGTTGCGGTAGGCCTCGGCCAGGGCGAGCTGGGCGCCGGCGTAGGGGTCCAGGCGCGTATAGCGGCCGTTGCCGTCGGTCGAGAGCGCGACCCCGCGCGTCGTCGACTCGTCGAGGCGGATCATGCCGGCGTCCTCGGGCTGGGCCAGCACCGTGTTGCCCATGACGAAGCGGTCGTACTGGTCGGTGATCCATGACTTGTCCGCGAGGTTGGCCGAGCCGACGAGCCGCAGCAGCGTGGCACGCAGCTCGCGGCCGTTGCGCGGCCGCGGCAGCCTGGCGGCGTCGTGGCCGACGAGGGCATCCTGGTCAAGGGGGCGCTCGATCGGCCGCTGGTACACCGGTCCCTCCTGGGCGGCGCTGGCCGGCGGGAGATCGACGATCTGCTTGCCGTGCCACCTGATCCGCAGCCGGCCGGTGTCGGTGACCGTGCCGATGACCGTCGCGGTGACGTCCCACTTGGCGCAGACGGCCAGGAAGTGCTCGAGGTGCTCGGGGGTCACCACCGCCATCATGCGTTCCTGCGATTCGCTCATCAGGATCTCTTCGGGAGCGAGCGTCGGATCGCGCAGCGGGGCGAGGTCCAGGTCGACGTCCATACCCCCGGCGCCCGCGGCCGCCAGTTCGGTGGTGGCGCAGGACAGGCCGGCGGCACCGAGGTCCTGGATGCCGACGACCAGGTCCGCAGCGAAGATCTCCAGGCAGCACTCGATGAGCACCTTCTCCGCGAACGGGTCGCCGACCTGCACGCTGGGCCGCTGCGACGGCGTGCCGGCGGCAAAGCTCGCGCTGGCCAGCACCGACGCCCCGCCGATCCCGTCACCTCCGGTGCGGGCGCCGAAGAGCACCACGTGGTTGCCGGGGCCATCGGCCTTGGCGAGCTTGATCGCGTCGGTGCGCAGCACGCCGACGCACAGGGCGTTCACCAAGGGGTTGCCGGCGTAGGAGTCGTCGAAGTAGACCTCGCCGCCGATGTTGGGCAGCCCCAGGCAGTTGCCGTAGCCGCCGATTCCCGCGACGACGCCAGGCAGCACCCGGGCGGTGTCGGGGGCGTCGATGCGGCCGAAACGCAGCGAGTCCATGACCGCAATCGGCCGGGCCCCCATGGTGAGGATGTCGCGGACGATGCCGCCGACGCCGGTGGCCGCGCCCTGGTAGGGCTCCACGTAGGACGGGTGGTTGTGCGACTCGATCTTGAAGGTGACCGCCCAGCCGTCGCCGACGTCGACCACGCCGGCGTTCTCGCCGATGCCGACGAGCAGCGCGTCGGTGGGCGGGGCCTTCTCGCCGAACTGCCGCAGGTGCACCCGGGAGGACTTGTACGAGCAGTGCTCGCTCCACATCACCGAGTAGATGGCCAGCTCGGCACTGGTGGGGCGGCGGCCGAGGATCTCGCGGATGCGCCGGTACTCGTCGGGCTGCAGGCCGAGCGCCGCGAAAGGCTGCGGCTGGTCGGGGGTTCGGGCGGCGTTCTTGACGGTGTCGACGATCACGCGCCGACCTCGACCCCGGCCAGCCCCAGGAAGAAGGCGAGCCCGTCGGTGCTCGGACCGGTGAGCTCCTCGACGGCGTGCTCGGGGTGGGGCATCAGCCCGACGACGTTGCCGGCCTCGTTGGCGATCCCGGCGATGTCGCGGTAGCTGCCGTTGGGGTTGCCGTCGAGGTAGCGGGCCACCACCCGGCCCTGCGCCTCGAGCTCATCGAGGGTGCGCTCGTCGGCGACGTAGCCGCCCTCGCCGTTCTTGAGCGGCACCACGATCCGCTGTCCGGCCTGAAACTGCGACGTCCACGGGGTGGCCACGCTCTCGATGCGCAGCAGCTGCTCCTTGCAGACGAACTTGCGGTGATCGTTGCGGATCAGCGCTCCGGGCAGCAGGTGCGCCTCGCAGAGCACCTGAAAGCCATTGCAGATCCCGAGCACCGGCAGCCCGTCGCGGGCCGCGGCGACGATCGAGTCCATGACCGGGGCGAAGCGGGCGATCGCGCCGCAGCGCAGGTAGTCGCCGTAGGAGAACCCGCCCGGCAGGATCACCGCGGCAACGTCGTGCAGGTCCGGGTCGGCGTGCCAGAGTGGCACCGACTCCGCGCCGGCCAGGCGCACCGCGCGCGCCGCGTCCCGATCGTCGAGGCTGCCCGGAAACGTCACGACCCCAATGCGCGGCACTTGGCCAGGTTACCGGGCGAGCCGGGCGCGGCGGCGCACCCCGACCGGGCGTGCGCCGGCCGCGCGTCCGCCGTGGCGGCACCCGCGTCAGAACCTTGGCCGCGCAGCAGCAGGACACGCCGCAAAAGGACCGGCTACGGGGCCAAGGCGTGCCGCGGCAGCGCGGATCGATCACGCGGCCCTCGCGCGACCGGGTGGTCGAAAGCCCGGACCCGACCCATACCTGTTTCGAACATTGCCGGGCCAGGCTCGCGGCATGGCCTCGGACTGGATCGCCACCGCCCGGCTGCTGCGTCGCGCCGGCTTCGGCACCCGCGGCACGGACGTCGACGCCGCGGTCCGATTGGGGGCCACCCGCTACGTCGCCGCGATGATGGCCGCCGACCCGAGCACCGACCCGGGCGCGAAGGCGACGCCGCTGCCGTCGTTCCCCGCTGTCGGCCCGCTCGGCAAGGTTGCGAGCAAGGCCGAACGCGCGGCACACAATAAGACGCTGCGCACCCAGCTGACGGCCATGACCGGCTGGTGGATCCGTCGCATGGTCGCGGTCGAACAGCCCTTCGGCGAGAAGCTCACCTTCTGCTGGCACAACCACTTCGCGACGTCGGCCCAGAAGGTCCGCAACGCCGAGGAGATGCTCACCCAGAACGCCCGGCTGCGCGGCCTGGGGCGCGGGAACTTCCACACCCTCGCGCTCACCATGCTCACCGACGCCGCGATGCTGCGCTGGCTCGACGGCAACAAGAACACCGCCGGGGCGCCGAACGAGAACCTGGCCCGCGAGTTCATGGAGATGTTCACCCTCGGCCACGGCGACGCCTACACCGAGCAGGACGTGCAGCAGGGGGCGCGGGCGCTGACCGGCTGGCGGATTCAGCCGGACGGCAGCGCGCAGCTGCGTCCCCGCCTGCACGACAACGGCGTGAAGACGGTGCTGGGGGTGATTGGGGACCTGGGTGCGACCGAGTTCTGCGACGCGGTGCTCGCCCAGCCGGGCTCCGCGCGCTACGTCGCGGGACGGTGGTGGGGCCAGCTCGTCTCGGCGACCCCACCGTCGGCCGCGGTGCTGGACCGGCTGGTGACGGCCTACGGGCCCCACCGTGATTTGAGCGCGCTGTTCACTGCGATGTTCACCGCGCCGGAGTTCGCGGCCGCCCAGGGCTCGCTCGTCGTCTCGCCGGTGGAATGGGTGATCGGTGCCGTGCGTGCGCTGCGGGTTCCGATCAAGAGCGACAGCGATGCCGCCCGGCTGGCGGTGGTGCTGCGCACCCTGGGCCAGCTGCCCTTCTACCCGCCCAACGTCGGCGGGTGGCCGTCGGGGCAGGCCTGGCTGTCGACGGCCGCCGCCGACGCGCGGATGCGGGCCGCCGCGGCGCTGG
>JAYTRE010000047.1:0-7434 GCA_043746395.1 Pseudonocardiales bacterium | reverse complement strand
ACGTAGGTGCTGAGTACCGGCGCGAAGATCTCTTGGGTCAGGTACGGCGAAGACGGGTCCGCTACCTCGAGGACCGTGGGATCCACAAACCAGCCGGTGGCATCGTCGGCTCCGCCACCCACGACCACCAGGTTTTCCTCCCGTGCCCGCGCCAGGGCCTTGGCGTGCTTGGCGTACTGCCGGGCGTTGATGACCGCGCCGACGTAGGTCTCGGGTTCAGTGGGGTCACCTACGACGACTGATTCCGTGAGCGCGATCAGACGCTCCTTGAGCGCCGGCCAGAGGCTGCGCGGGGCATAGAGCCGGGACGCGGCCGAGCATTTCTGACCCTGGTATTCGTAGGCGCCGCGCACACATGCCACAGCGAGCGCATCGACATCAGCCGAGGGGTGGGCCACGATGAAGTCCTTGCCACCGGTCTCGCCAACGATGCGGGGGTAGTTGCGGTACGAGGCGACGTTCTCCCCCACCGTCCGCCAGATGTGCTGGAACGTCGACGTCGAGCCGGTGAAATGCACGGCCGCCAGATCACGATGCTTGAGAGCGACCGACCCGATCTCGGCGCCATCGCCGTAGACGACATTGACGACGCCGTCGGGGAGCCCCGCCTCGCGCAGCAGCTGCAGCGACAGGTGTGCGACTAACGACGCGCTCTCGGCCGGTTTCCACACGACGACGTTGCCGAGGACCGCCGGGCCGAAGGCGAGGTTGTTCATGCAGGTGAAATTGAACGGTGTCACCGCAAAGACGAAGCCCTCCAGCGGGCGGTACTCGGCCTGGTTCCACATGCCTGGGAGCGAACTCGGCTGGACGTCATACATGCAGAGCATGTTCTTGACGTTGGCTCGGATGAAGTCGATGGTCTCGCACGCGGCGTCGATGTCGGCCTGATAGGTCGTCTTTGACAGTTCGAGCATCGTGGCCGCGTTCAGCCGGTCACGCCACGGACCATGCTCGAGCATGTCGGCTGCACGGAGGAAGGGGGCGGCCCGCTCCTCCCACGGCAACCGCCCCCACCATCGTGAGGCGGCGAGTGCGGCGTCGATCGCCTGGTGCGTTTCCGCCGCACCGGCCCAGTGCACCTGGCCAAGCCGGCGCGCGTGCTCGTGCGGGGTCACCACCGCGGCCTGACGGCCGGTGCGCACCTCGGCACCGTCGATCACGTTCGCGATGTCGTAGTCCGCCGCGCGGACCTCGGCCAGGGCGGCTGCGGTGGCTGCGCGTTCCGGCGAACCGTGGGCGTAGGAGCGAGGGTCCGTTGGCCCGATTGGGAAGAGCGCAGTTCGGCCGGCTGGAGAAGTCATGGGTACTCCGGAGGTTGGCGGTGTCGGGTCACCCGAACGTAGGCTCACGACAACGCGGGCGGCTTCGGCGCCGCACCGGAACTTCTCCACGGGCTCTACTACGATTGTCGAAAATCGAGTCGCTGACCCGAGGAGCCCGCGCTGACTGACGTCCAGGTCGCGGTCGACGCACTCGCGGCCGAGCTCGGCCAGCCTGTGCTGGTAGAGGATCCCCGACACCTGCCGCTGTGGTGGAGCGCCCAGGGCCAGGCCGATCCGACCCGGATTCGCACGATCCTGCAGCGCGAGGTCACGCCGGCCGCCGCCGCGCTGGTCGCCCGGCTCGGCCTCACCAGGGCCGAGGGACCAGTCCGGACGCCGGCCGATCCCGCGGCCGAGATGCTCGAGCGGTGGTGTGTCCCACTGCGGGCCGGCCGGGACCTGATCGGGTACCTCTGGGTGCTCGACGCCGACGGCCTGGTCACCGAGGCAGACTTGCCCCGACTGCAGGTGTGCGCCGAGCTCGCAACGGCCGCACTGACGCGCGCCCGGCCGAGTGACGAGACAGTCGCCCGGCACCGCGGGGCGCTGCTGGCCAGGCTCGTGTCCGAGCCCGATGCCGGCGCGGCGCGCGAACTCATCGCCTTGGACGACCTCACCCCTGACGTGACGGTCACGGTGCAGTCCCCGCCGACCAGCGGCGGGTGGGTGCTGCGCGGCGGGATGAGCGCCCACGTGGCGGCCGGGCGGCCCCAACCGGCGACCAGCGGTCCGCCGGTGCCGTTGCTCGACCTCAGCACGGCCGTCCTGCGCGCGGCCGCGGTCCGGCAGGCCCTGCGGGCCGGCGCGCGGCTGGCCGCGCCCAACTGGGGCGCGCTTGGTGTGTGGCGCCTGATCGCCGCGGCACCGGCCGACCTCAGCGTCAGCGAGGTCCACTCCGGTGCGGACCTGCTTTCCGGTCGCTCTCACGGGGACCTACTCGTGACCGCCCGCACCCTGCTCGAGAACGGCGGCGATGTCGCCAACTCCGCGGCCCAGCTGCACATCCATCGGACCACCCTCTATTACCGGATGGAGCGGATCGAGGCGCTGACTGGCGCAAATCTCAAAGCAGGTCCAGGCCGTGATGACCTCCTCATGGCCTTGCGACTCGCGGCCTTTCGCACGGCGGCAGACTGAGCCGCGCGAAGCCGTGGAGCGCTCTTCGACAATTGTCGAAGGTGGCGGCCCAATGTTGCGCCCGCTCGCCGAAGAACTTCAAGCCCAGCGCGCCATACCGTCAGGGCACCTCGTCCCCGCAACTGATGGAGGCCTGATGCCGGCCGAGCCGCTCATTGCCGACGTCGTCGTGGTCGGGGCTGGTGCCATCGGCTCGAGCGCCGCGTTCCACCTCGCCCAGGCGGGGCTGCGGGTGGTGGTGGTCGAGGCCTTCGAGGGGCCTGCGCTGGGCAGCACGGGACGGTCGTTCGCCTCGATCCGCGGCCAGTGGGCTGACCCGCTCAACATCGAACTGTCGTGGCGCAGCATCCAGCGTTACCGCGACTTCGCGGACAATCACGGCGTCGATGTCGGCTACCGCCCAACGGGATACCTCCTACTCGTGCCGAGCGAGGCGTGGGCCGACCAGCTGGCCGCAGTGCAGTTGCAGCACGCGCACGGCGTGCCGGTCGATGTGCTCGACGTGATCGCCGCGAACCGGATAACGCCCTTCGTCGGACCCGGCCTTGGCGGCGCCACCTGGGGGTCGGCCGACGGAGTGGTCGACCCGCACCTGACCGCGAGTGCCTTCCTGCAGATGGCGCGCAGCCGGGGCGCCACGACCCTCTTTCGCCACCGCGTCACGGCTATCGACGGCGAGGCGGACGGCGGCTGGACGGTCACCGCCGGCAGCCGCACCTTGCGGGCGCAGTATCTGGTGAACGCCGCCGGGGGTTGGTCCGGTGAGCTTGCTGCTCTCGCGGGGTTCGCGGTGCCGGTTGTGCACTCCCGTCGTAACGTCTACGCAACTGCGCCAGGGGCGATCGCTGCTCCGGTGCCCATGACGATCGACGTCGGATCAGGCGTGTTCGTCCGCAGCGAAGGCACGCGGCTGCTCTTCGGCCGGGGTCGCCCCGACCAGGCCGACGGCTATGACCTGAGCGTCGACTGGCCGTGGATGGAGACCGTCCTCGAGGCGGGGGTCGCCCGCTTCCCCTGGCTGGCCGACCTGCCGCTGGACCGCGGCGGGTGCTGGGCCGGCACCTACGAGATCACTCCGGACCACCACGGCATCGTCGGAGCCGATCCGAGCGCGCCGGGCTGGGTCAACGCCTGCGGCTTCTCCGGGCATGGGCTGATGCAGGCCCCCGAGATCGGCCGCCTGGTCGCCGAACAGATTGTGGACGGTGCGATCACCAGCGTGGACGCATCAGCGCTGCGGCTCGATCGATTTGCCACCGCTGAGGTCACACACCAGCTCGGACTGGTGTTCTGATGGGCACGCGTATCGACCTGACGGTCACCCACGGCATCGCCCGAATCACGCTCGACGGACCTGGCACCCACAACGCCCTCGACGCCGACGCAGCCAGTGCGCTGATCGAAGCATGTGCGCAGATCGACGCCGATCCCACCGTCGGCGCCGCGATCGTCACCGGACACGGCCCGGCGTTCTGCTCGGGCGCGGACCGGCAGGTTCTGAACCGGCTGCGTTGCGTCCCGGCCGATGAGGCGTATGAAGGGCTCGAGGGGCTGTACGCGGCATTTCGCCGGTTCGGCGCGCTGACCGTCCCGACGATCGCCGCCGTCAACGGCCCGGCCGTCGGCGCCGGGCTCAATCTCGCCCTGGCTGCGGATCTTCGGGTGATGGCCACCACCGCTGTCCTGATCTCTGGCTTCGCGGAGATTGGGCTGCATCCCGGTGGTGGGCACCTGCACGTGTTGGCCAGAGCGGGCGGCGCGGGGATCGCCGCAGCGGCGGGGGTGTTCGCCCGTCCCATCACCGCTGATCACGCCGTGGCAGCTGGCCTCGTGTTCGCTGCGGTGCCCGCTGCGGACCTGCCGTCCACCGCTACCGAGCTCGTCGCCCATCTCGCCGCCGACCCCCCGCTCGCCCGGGCATTGGCTGCGACGCTGCGCCGCACCGTCGCCGATCCGGCCGAATGGGACCGCGCGGTCGAGATCGAACGCGCTCGCCAGATGTGGTCCCTGGCTCGCGCCACCAGCTCTACCCGTGCCACCAAGGAGAGCTGATGTACCCCACGTTGCTGGCCGACCCGGCGAGGGCGGCATGGATCAGGGACACCTGCGCGGAACTCGGCGCGTTCGGCGAGGAGCACCGCACCGAGCTGGACACAGCCAACCGGGCCAACAAGTTTCCGCGCGAGCTGTATCGGGAACTTGGCCGTCGCCGCTACCTCGGGCCTTTCGCACCGTCGGAGTACGGCGGTTTGGGCGGCGGGGTGTCGGAGTACGTCGTGATCAGTGAAGAGATCGGCCGGCACGGCCTGGTCTCGGGCCAGATCGCCGCGCAGGGACAGCGGTGGTTGCTCGACTGGGGCAGCGACGAACAGAAACGACAGTGGCTGCACGGCATCGCCGCGGGCGAGATCGTCTTCTCGGAGTCGATCAGTGAGAAGAACGCCGGGTCCTCGTTCAAAGCGATGAAGTCCAGTGCGACGCGCGACGGTGGTGACTGGCTGCTCACCGGTAGCAAGACGCACATCAATCTCGGCGCTGATTGCGACGTGACGCTCTTCTACGCGGTGGCGCCGGAAGGGCTGACGAGTTTCCTCGTCGACATGACGTTGCCGGGCATCCGTACGCACGTGACGCGCGCGATCGGGCTGCGGTTGATCCGCACTGCCGATGTCGAGTTCGACAACGTGCGGGTGCCGGATTCGGCTCGGCTGGGTCCAGTGGGCGGCGGGTTGCAGACGTTTTTGTCCACGTTCAACATCAGCCGACTGGGTAATGCCTCGGAGCTGATCGGTCTCGGCCGTCGCGCCCTCGAGCTGGGGCTGCGCTACGCCGGCGAGCGCGAGGTCGGCGCCGGCGTCGTCACCGACTTCCAAGGCATCCAGTGGACGATCGCCGACGCGTGGGCGGCGTTGCAGGCGGCCTCGCTTGCCCGCGACGACGCCGCGATCGCGCACGAACGCGGCGCGGACATCGCGCTCCGCACCACGACCGCGAAGCGATTGGCCATCTCTGCCGCCGACCAGGCGTCTGAGGCTTCGTACAGCCTTGTCGGCGGCCACGGCCTCTATTTCGACACGCCGTACACGGACATCCTCAACGACATCAAGGTACTCAAGGTCGCCGGTGGTTCGACGGAGATCATGCGGAACTACATCGCTCAGCGGATCTTGAAGGATCCGGGCCACGAGGGTCTGGCATGACCAACCTGGCGCGCGCGGTAGTCGATCAGGCGGCGGCCCGCCCGCGGCTTCGGGTCGGCACGGTCGACGACCAGCTGAACTTGGCCGACGCGGTCGCGCTCGCAGCAGGTAGGGCCGTCCAGTTGATCCAGGACGGACTGCAACCTGGCCAGCGAGTGGCGATGGTCGCTTCGACCTCGACCGACTACCTCGTCACCTGGCTCGCCTGCTTACTTGCCGGCACGCCGGTGGCACTGGTTAACCCGACATACCCTGGCGAGCTGACCGCGCGAATGCTTGCGAAGCTCTCGCCGGATCTCGTCCTGCGCACCGAGGACATCGCGCTCGCCCGCACCCAGGGGAGGGCAGCTGCCGCCAACCTGCCCGGACTCGCTGCGGATCGGTTCGCGGTCGCGTCGTACATGCACACTTCCGGGACAACCGGACTGCCAAAGTTCTGCGCGCAGACTCATGACTACTTCGCGCGGATGTCCGCCGCCATGGCCGGTGCGCTCGATCTCACTGCAGCGGACCGCGTGCTCGCCCCGTTGCCGTTGTTCCACATCAACCCGATGGGCTACGGCATCATCACCGCACTGCTCAGCGGTGCGGACGCGCTCACTGTCACGAAGTTCTCGGCCAGCGGCTTCTGGCCAGCCGTCGTCGGGGAGCGAGTGAGCGTGCTGATCCTGCACGCCCCCCCGGTGGAGATCCTCAAGCGCGCCACCAGCCCCCACGAGGCCGAGGGGCATCGCGTGCGCACGATGTTCTACGCAGATGGGGCCTTTCTGCGACGCTTCGGCGTGCCGGCCGCTGTGTCGGGGTACGGCTCCACCGAGGCTGGCGGCGTCAGCCACCTGAATCGCTGGTTGGCCACGGACGACATTCCCGCTGACGCAAGCCGCCACGGCGGGCCGGCCCGGGAGGACATCGAGTGGCGCGTGGACGCGGCCGGCACCATCTACCTCCGCGAACGCGAACACGCCGCCTTGTTCGACGGTTACGTAACGGCAGACGGGCTCGATCCGGCCCGCGATGCCGACGGCTGGTTCGACACCGGCGATCTCGGCCGCTGCGACGGCGGGAACTACCTCGTCTTCCTGGAACGAGGAACCGAGTCGATCCGGGTCAAGGGCGAGTTCGTTCCGATCCCGTTCGTCGAGAACCACCTTGCGACAGTGGCGGGCCTGACCGACCACGCAATCTGGAAGCGCGCAGGCGAACTCGTAGACGACGAGGTCGTCCTCTACGCAGTGTCCGACACGTTCTCCCTCGATGAGCTGCGTACCCGCATCGACGAGCTGCCAGCGTTCATGCGACCGGTGGCCGTCGCCGTGGTGGACGCGCTGCCCCGCGACGCCGCTGCCGGCAAGGTTCAGCGGCGCCTGCTGACCGAACGTCCAGTCCTTGATTGGGTGGAGCTCGCATGACGATGCCCGACTGGGCGCTCGACCTGACCGACCTGCACACGCACGCCGCGCCAAGCCTGTTGCCCCGTCACGGCGACGATCGAGAAACTGTCGCGGCCGAGCAGGCGGTGGGGTTCACCACCGTGGTGCTCAAGGCACACGAAGGCAGCACCGTCGAGCGGGCCGCCGCGGCAGGTGGTTCCGCCGCCGGCGTCTACGGAGGCATCGTCCTCAACAGCCCAGTCGGCGGCGCAAACCCCGACGCCGTCGAGGTGGCCGCACGACTGGGGGGCCGGGTCGTATGGATGCCCACCGTGTCCGCACGCACCCACAAGGCCGGAGCAGCGTCGCCTGAGCTGTCCGTCCACCGCGGCTTCGAACTCC